>NZ_JAQNCQ010000312.1:0-3028 GCF_028368005.1 Geitlerinema sp. CS-897
GCTGATGACGCTCTTCTGCTGTCAGGCGCACAATGTATTTTTTCTGCATGGGACTCCGGCTCGCTCCCTACAGATTACCTCAATACTCCCGTTAACCCTAATTCTTAGAGTTGACGCTGCACTAGCTTATCGGAAACGGATGGAGTATAATACAGCAATATCTTTTCTCACAAGGGTTTCAGGACTTTTCTGCACCACTAAGGCACAGTTAGTGATACGATCGCGCAGTTCGATCGCTCGGCTTCGAGGACGCGTCCTCGGGCCAAACGAGTTCGATTCGTTGCTGGGCGTCTTCGAGGGCAGTGGCGGGATCGCGTCCGAGTAAGGTTTGCTCGATGGCTCGTCCCAAACTGTTTGACAGGCGAGCGTAATTGGGCAAGATCGGCCGCGATCGCGCCCAGGACATTTGTTTGAGAAACACGTCGAGAAGCGGCCGCTCAGCCACGTAAGCACGATATCGTTGGCTGTGACGGGCCGACAGCGAGGCGGGAAGATAGCCCGTTCCTAACGCCCACTGAATTTGAAAGCGATCGCTGAGAACGAAGTCGAGAAATTCTAACGCGGCATTTTCTTCTCGGGGGGTCGTTCGAGTCACGAACAGGTGTTCGCCGCCGACCACAGTTGCCCGTTCGGTACCAGCGGGAATCGGTATCGCGGCGTAATCGACCCCAGTTTGCTCTAACTGTCCCAGCGTCCAAGGACCGGTTAACTGCATGGCGACGCGACCTTTAAGAAAGTCGTCGAGTTCGTACCCTCGCTCGGGTTGCGACAGAGCCACCGAGCCGTCAGCCACTAAATCCGCCCAAAACTGCAACGCCGCGATCGCTTCGGAGTTGAACAAATTGGGGCGATCGCCGTCGATAATTTCGCCTCCCGTACCGTACAAAAAGGGCAGCCAGGCGAACACCGTCCATTCGCCTTTCCCGAGCGGCAGTAACAAGCCGTAGCGATCGATCGTTCCATCCCCATCGAGGTCTTCGGTCAGTTGTTCGGCCACCCGTCGCAACTCCTCCCAGGTGTCGGGAAGTTCGGTCACGCCTGCCGCTTCCAACAAGCTCGGACGGTAGAACAATCCCACGTTGTTCGCGGCCATGGGAATCGACCAAATGCGGCCGTCTAGGGTCATTCCGTCGAGCAGCGAAGGGTCGAGCTTCGCTTTGGCCTGAGAATTGGCAAACCAGTCTTCGATGGGACGCAACGCTCCCAACTCGACCAATTGTCCTGTAATCGACGGTCCGAACCAAAGGAGGTTGGGGGGGGCGTCGCCGACGACGGCGGTAAGGATTTTGGGGAGTTGTTGGTCGGGTTGTCCCACGTAGAGGGGACGCACTTCGATCTGGGGATGCTCGGCGTTAAAGACCTCGACCAATTCGTTGAAAATATCCCGATTCGGAGGCGGGTTGATCCCGTGCCACAGGGTCAGTTGGACGATATCGTTCGGAACCGTCGCCGCGAACTGACAGGCCGTCAGCAGCCAACCACACAGGAGAACTGACCAGATGCCGAACAGTCCGTGTTTCGATGGCGATCGCATCTTAAAACTTCCCCTCTACCTCTACAATGTCAAAGAGCTTCAACCCAAGCGAGAGCGAGCCGATCGCTCCCTACATCGCGCGGTTGGCGTGTCAGTCACTCTGTCGGTCATTCTATGTTAACTGCCCCGAAACCAGACTTTCTAGACGCTTACTGGACGAATTCTTTCGATCTCGAAGATCACTTACAAACGTTTTTGAAGCTCGATCGCGAGACGCTGCAAACTCAACTGCAAGAACGCCGTCACGCCGTCGCCGAACTCGGCCAGCACTTCGATTGGGAACTGGTGGGCGATTTCTACCGCGATCGCGTGGGAACGGCCTATATTTTCGAGTTGGCGGCGTGGCATCTCGAAAGCTGCGACTATATCGGCGATATGGTGCGCTTGATTGCTGATTTTGCAAAAGGTCGAGTTTTGGATTTCGGCGGCGGTATCGGAACCCACGCGATCGCTGCGGCCTCTTGTCCCGAGGTGCGAGAGGTTCTCTATTTAGATTTAAATCCCACGAACTGCCAGTTCGTCCGCTATCGAGCCGAACAGTTGGGTTTGTCAGACAAACTCCACGTGGCATCGACGTTGGACGATGACGATCCGTTCGATACGATTATGTGTTTCGATGTCATGGAACATTTGAAAGATCCCAGTTTGCAGTTATTGCAATTCTCCAAATTGTTGAGCGACGACGGTAAATTACTCGTCAACTGGTATTTTTCCAAAGGCTTTGGGAACGAATTCCCTTTCCATTTAGACGATCCTGAAATTGTAGAAAACTTTTTTAAAGTCTTGCAATCCAATTTCCTCGAAGTCTTCCATCCTCATTTAATTACAACACGGTGTTACCGAAAACTCTGAATATTAGCTCTCGGGAGATCTTATCAACGGGTGCATCTCGATCTTAACCAAATTTATTCAATCTAACCTGATAGACATTTTGTTTTGTTTGTCAAGTGAATTGGCTACACAATTAGATGAGCTTACCCTACCCGATTTTGTCACACAACTGATTTAGGGTTGCCCTATATAGCAGAATCATTTGAGTTGTGAACGCCCTCTGTAGTTGGGATCGCCGTGCTACAGCACTTTTATTTTAGATTACAGAATTTCACGAATCAGTTGGGCTGGCTATATATCTTTGTGATGTCGTTTTAAGGCAAACCAAAAAAGTCATACGGAATCTGAATTTCAACGCTTCGATTTCGCTCAGCAGCTCGACTGAGCGCTCGCCGAACACTTCGACGCCGCTCAGCGTTGAGGCCGAGCGGCGTCGAGGACTTAAACACTGGTTTTACCCAGCCGGACAAGCCCCTCTATCCCCCCAACCCCCCTTACCAAGGGGGGCTAAGGGGGAAGGTGATGAAGACTTTTTGAGGGTGCATCTCAATTATGTAAATTCATCGAATTGGGCGCACTCAATTTCCAGATCCCCGGCATCTCCAGTATCTGTTTAGCGTAACGGCCAAAGTACGACGAAAGGGGGATGGCACAAGCCAGGAC
>NZ_JAQNCQ010000313.1:0-33167 GCF_028368005.1 Geitlerinema sp. CS-897
AACTTTCGGGGCATCTCCGGCGTAACGCGATGGTAAACCTTTGCCACCCAGGACGAATTTTCCGCCACAGCGTAAACTTTCCCCTCTCCCCCTCTAAACATGAAGGTGCAACGGCAGTCAAACGGCGAATTTATCACCCTAAGTCGCGAACTCGGCGGAGGGGGAGAAGGGAAAGTTTACGCTGTGGCGGAAAATTCGTCCTGGGTGGCAAAGGTTTACCATCGCGTTACGCCGGAGATGCCCCGAAAGTTGGCGGTCATGTACGCCAATCCGCCAGACGATCCCCTACGATCGCAAGGTCACGTTTCCATCGCCTGGCCGGAAGATTTACTATTACAACGGGGGCGCGTGGTAGGCTTTCTCATGCCTCGCGCCGACGGTGGATTTCCCCTCCATACGTTCTACACCCCGGCTTCGCGACGCGATCGCTGCCCGCTTTTTAACTATCTCTATCTCTACCGCAGCGCCCGCAATCTCGCCGCCGCCGCCAGCAACCTTCACGCACGGGGTTACGTCATCGGCGACGTCAACGAGTCGAACATTCTCGTCAGTCCTACAGCACTCGTTACCTTAGTCGATACCGATTCGTTTCAGGTGTGCGATCCCCAACGCGATCGCCTCTATCCCTGTCCCGTAGGCAAACCCGATTTTACACCGCCGGAATTGCAGGGGAAAACCTTACGCCACGTTCGCCGTCTGCCCGAACACGATCGCTTCGGGTTGGCGGTGTTGATTTTCCAACTGCTGATGGAGGGAACCCATCCGTTTTCGGGGGTGTATTCGGGACGCGGCGACCCACCCCCGATCGAAACCCGTATTGCGATGGGACATTTTCCCTACGGTACGCGTTCGGTTCCCTATCGTCCCATGCCCGTCGCACCGAGTTTTGAGATTCTCACACCGGAATTGCAACGGCTGTTCGTGCGGTGTTTCGAGGCGGGACATCACACCCCCAAACTGCGCCCGGACGCCCAAACTTGGGTACGAGTTCTCGAAGTCGCCGAACGCCAACTCGTCACCTGTTCGGTCAATCCCCAACATCGTTACGGCCGGCATTTAGCAGACTGTCCTTGGTGCGATCGCAAGCAAAAACTCCGGGGTCGCGATCCCTTTCCGCCGACGGTTCGAGAAGCTGGACGGTTGCAACAGCAACCGATGCCGAAACCCAAACGCCCAGCTAGACGCCGCAGGGCTTCCGGAATGTCTCCCACTCCTGCTATTGCCTATACGGTAAGGTTTCCGCAACCGACGAGCGTTGCCCGCGTGGGTGGGGGGGGCTGGGGTCAGTCTCTGGCGGAGTTGTGGGCAGATTTGCTCAAGTACAAATACGATTTGTTGGCGGGCGGTGCGATCGTGATCTTGGCGATGGCGGGGGGCATTTACATCTCGAATCGCGAGACATCTCGAGAGGTGGAGGTGGAATCTGGGACGATCGCCTCGGAAACTCCTCCGTCAGAAACTCTCGAGGCGATCGCCAAACCGTCCGCGACGGCGAAGCCGAGGCTAGTTGCACCGACAGAACGATTGTACGCTCACCGCGATCGCCTCGACGCCCTTGCCGTGAGCCGAGATGGAACGATGTTTGCCTCGAGCAGTCGAGACGGTTCGATCGCCATTTGGTCGGTTTCGACGCGGCTTCCGTTGCAATCGCGTCGCCTGTCGTCAGTGTTGCAGCGTCCTGAAGACCGGGTGCGAGCGTTAGCCTTTGCCGAAGATGGTAATACCCTCGTCAGTGCGACGGCGAGAGAACTACAAATTTGGGACGTGGAGACGTTCGAGTTACTCGATGCGATTCCGCTGTCGGTGACTCCTACGGCGATCGCGATTTCTGAGCGGATAGCTATATTTCCGAGCGATCTCGGGGTGTATGTCGGAGGCAGTTCGGCGTGGGAAACGGGCGTTTGGAACGTGTCTGAGATCGGCGAGTTACCGTTGTGGAGTCGGGGCGATCGCTCGGTAGTCGGGATGAGTGTAGATGGAAAGGCGATCGCGACTGTGGGGGAGGCGATCGAAATTTGGGATCTTGAGGACGGACAAAAACAACAAACGTTAGACGCCGAAGTGGGGGACACTGTGACGGTCGCTTTCGATCCCAGTGGTCGGTTTGTCGCCGTTAGCGTTCCGCAAGACGACGGAGAAATTCAACTTTGGGACGTCCGAACGGGCGAAATGCTTCAGTCCGTGACAGCAAGCCACGTCAGCGCCCTCGCTTTTAGTCGGGACGGTCAAACTTTGATCGCGGGCGATCTGTACGGAGCGATCGGAATTTTTAAAATTGAAAATTGAGACTCTTCCGAACTTACTCTGCAAGAAATCGCTGAAACTCTTACAGAGCGAAACTTTTCGATAAAACTTGTAACAAAGGGTCTGAAATCGCTTGCATCCCTTTCCAGAGGTCGGCTACAGACATTTACCCGACATACCAGGGTCGGAAGAGCCTAAAGATACAGGCTGTTTGTAGATAGAAGTATAGCCGGGCAAAACGCGAACCCCTGGTTGAGTAACCCGTAAAGTTAGAGCAAGTCGAACTTGTCCACTGGTATTGCGAATCGAACGATGAACGACTCGATCTTTAAACAGTACAAATTCACCCGGACGCAGCACCACAGGTAATGCTTTTTTTGTCACATCATCGGTAATTTGCCAAAACTGATTGCCACTAAAAGGATCGGATACTTTTACATAACAATCATTATCCTTCAGGTACTCACTCGGTATATACTCAAATCCATTAAATTCATTAACTTCTGTTAGTGCAATATAAGCATTGATGCTTTCATCTACACCTTCGATTAGTTTGGGATATGAGTCTTGATGCCAAAGAGAAATCAATTGTTGAGATGGATAATTTACCCAGATTTCTGAGCGCCATAAAACTATATCTTCACCTAAATGCTCTTTTAACTTTGCCAATAAGTTCTCGTCCTGACATAATTTCCAAACCGCATCCGAATCGAGATGTCTTTCCATATAAAATTCTTTTTTACAGAATTGGATTAACTGCAAAATAAACGAACCAAATTGTAATTTAAAAAGAGAACCAACGAGATTTATTCTCAATAATTTTTTAGGAGTACTTGGTAATACTTTCTCGAAAATGTTTTGAGTAAGAACGCTAATTTCAGTACTATTTAAGGCGAGAGAATATGGTCCAAAGATTCCATCAGCAGCATCATAATAGCTTGTAATTGTGCTTTTGTGTTTTCCCAATCCAGTCCAAATTAAGCTGCGTTCCCAAAGTGCTTGACTAAGCTCTCTATCCTGCGCTAATTTAGGTAATGGTATTTCTCGCGCTTTACTGTCAAAAAACTTACCGCTGCCCCCTTCCAAATCAGCAGAAGTAGCGCAAAACAGGGTACTGTAAGCACCCGCTTCGGGAGTAATACCAAGACCCAAATATTTGCCGAGACGATGCCAGATGGTAATATTAGACCGCACAAATCCAGGATGAACTGCATAAACAGTCAAACTCGTGTTCTCGAATCTCCTTGCCAATTCCGTCGTTAATAATAACAAACATAGCTTAGAAACGGCATACAGTTCTACAAAGTTAAAGGGAGTCTTTCTCTGCACCAAATCCCATCTAATAGATTTGGGTTGTAGCGCCAAATCAGAAGAGACCATGACAATTCGGCTTGGGGCTGAATCTTTCAGCTTTTCTAGCAGCAAGTTAGTTAGCAGAAAATGACCTAGATAGTTAGTTCCCCAAATCAGTTCAAAGCCCTCTTTAGTTGTGCCAGTTTTATTAAAGATACCAGCATTGTTTACTAAGATATGTAGGGGAAGATTTCTTTCCTTAAATAGTTTTACAAACTGGCGAACCGATTCGAGAGAGGAAAGATCGAGAGGCAGGAACTTAACATTTGAATTTCCAGTAGTCTGACGAATGTAATCTACGGCTTTTGCTGCTTTATTAGGGGAACGACAGGCAATAAATACACGAGCGCCCGATTTTGCTAAACCTACCGCTGTCATCAAACCTACACCCGAGTTTCCGCCAGTTACTATACAAACCTTTCGATCCCGGTTAAAATTCATAATTTCCACCATTTTCCAAGTATAGCGTTTGCAAATAAGGATACAGATTTTCTCAATGAAATTGTTTTAATTGAATGGCTCTTACGAAGTGACTCGGCAAGAAATCACTGAATTTTTTACAGGGTAAGAGTTTTCGCTCAACTGTATAAAAAGAAGGCTCAACGCTGAGCGAATTTGAAGCGTTGAGTCCGAGCGGAGTCGAGGGTTCAAATCGTTTGCATCCCTTTCCAGAGTTCGGCGACAGGCATTTACCCTACACACCAAGATCGGAAGAGCCATAATCTAAAACCCTGGATAGTAGCAAGGTGGGCGTTGCCCACCCTACCGCTTATAAATTAGGCGCAAACCACTTTAGACGCCAGTTTTTTACTTTCCTCAACCACTGCTCGACGCGCCCAAGTATCCGCCGCTAAAATATCCTCTAATGTCGGAGTTTGCGTGTTGTCGCTGCGATGGCGATCGATCGTCGATTCAATCAACTTCGGAATGTCGAGAAACTGGACTTTTTCGTCTAAAAACAGCGCCACAGCTTGCTCGTTGGCTGCGTTTAACACCGCCGTCATCGATCCCCCCGCACGTCCGGCAGTATAAGCCAAATCCATGCAAGGATACTTTTGGCGATCGGGATCGCGGAACGTCAAATCTCCCGCTTTTACCAAATCCAGCTTTTCCCAATCCGTCTTCAACCGTTCCGGCCAAGACATCGCATACAACAGAGGCAGTCGCATATCCGGCCAGCCTAACTGTGCCAAAACCGAGGTATCTTGTAACTCAATTAACGAGTGAATAATACTTTGAGGGTGAACCACAATATCGATATCGTCGTAATCTAATCCAAACAAATAATGGGCTTCGATGACTTCTAATCCTTTATTCATCAACGTTGCCGAATCGACGGTGATTTTACGACCCATCGACCAGTTCGGATGTTTGATGGCATCGGCGACAGTCACTTCGGGTAGTTTTTCCACCGGCCAGTCGCGGAACGCGCCGCCGGACGCCGTAAGGATAATCCGTTTGAGACCGCCCTCGGGAACCCCTTGCAAGCACTGAAAAATTGCCGAATGTTCGGAGTCGGCCGGTAATAATTTAACCCCATGTTTTTCGATGAGGGGATTGACCACGGGGCCGCCTGCAATCAGAGTTTCTTTGTTTGCCAGAGCGATGTCTTTTCCCGCTTCGATCGCCGCGATCGTCGGCAGCAACCCCGCACATCCGACAATTCCTGTGACCACGGCTTCCGCGTCGCCGTACCGCGCCACTTCAATAATGCCTGCTTCGCCTGAAAGCAATTGCGGTTGGGGATCGAGATCGGCCAGAGCTTCTTTTAATTCAGAAAACTTGTCTTCGTTGCGAATCGCTACAATTTCAGGTTTAAACTGGCGAACTTGCCGAACCAGAAGTTCGATATTATTCCCCGCTGCAATTCCCACGAGACGGAAGCGATCGGGATATTGCGCGACAATATCGAGGGTTTGAGTGCCGATGGAGCCAGTGGAGCCTAATAGAGTAATTGCTTTCACGGTTATTTATTCTCGATCCCTATTTGCATTTCTTTTGTTTGCAGTATCTCATATCAGGGAAAAGTGAAGAGCAGTGTTTCAGTCACCAGTCTTTTACAGTCACCAGTCACCAGTCACCAGTCACCAGTCACCAGTCACCAGTCACCAGTCACCAGTCAAGACAGTAAGCAGGTAACAGTTGCTCCCCTGCTCCCCCTCTCCCTTTCTCCCCCTCTCCCCGGCTCCCCTGCTCCTCTGTCAGAATGCGATCGCACCGTTACATACCATTACACCGTCGGTTGCCAAGACGTGGCATAATAACGCCGATCCGTATATATCCGTTACCCGCATGGCCATTTCAGGCGCTCAACCCGCAATCCTCGTTCTCGCCGACGGTACTCACTACAAAGGCTGGTCGTTCGGAGCCACGGGAACGGCCATCGGCGAAGTCGTGTTCAACACCGGAATGACGGGATATCAAGAAGTGTTGACCGACCCGAGCTACTGCGGTCAGTTAATTACGTTTACTTATCCAGAATTGGGAAACGTCGGCGTCAATCCCGACGATGAAGAGTCGGCTCGCCCTTTCGCCAAAGCCGCGATCGCTCGCAATATCTGCACGCGTCCGAGCAACTGGCGATCGACTCAATCTCTCCCCGATTATCTCAAACAACACGGTATTCCTGGCATCTACGGCATCGATACTCGCGCCTTAACGCGTAAAATTCGTTCTTCAGGTGCGATGAACGGAGCGGTTTCGACAGAAATTCTCGATCCTGGAGAGTTGCTCGCTCGCGTTCAGTCTGCCCCCAGCATGGCGGGGTTAAACTTAGTGCCGGAAGTCACCACGTCTGAAATCTATGAATGGAGCGAACCCACCAACCCAGTTTGGGAATTTCGACCTCAATCGGCGAAGAACGGCGAGATCTATACAGTGGTGGCGATCGATTTCGGCGTCAAGCGCAACATCCTGCGTCGCCTTGCCAGCTACGGCTGTCGCGTGGTGGTAGTTCCTGTCAACACGCCCCCAGAAGAGATTTTAAAATACGATCCCGACGGAATTTTTCTCTCTAACGGACCGGGAGACCCGGCGGCGGTCAAAGACGGCGTCGAAACGGTCAAGGCGCTCCTCAACTCTGAAAAACCCATGTTCGGGATCTGCATGGGACACCAAATTCTCGGTCAGGCCATCGGTGCCGAAACCTTTAAACTCAAGTTCGGCCATCGCGGTCTCAACCAACCCTGTGGCTTGACGCAGCAGGTGGAGATTACCAGCCAAAACCACGGCTTCGCCATCGACGCCGATTCTCTCGCCGCCGACATCGAAATTACCCATCTCAACCTCAACGATCGCACGGTGGCCGGACTGCGTCACAAGCAATTACCGCTGTTTTCCGTGCAGTATCACCCCGAAGCCAGTCCCGGTCCTCACGATGCGGATTACCTGTTCGACCAGTTCGTCCAGACGATGCGGGAAACCCGAAAAACCGCGTCGTGACCCCCGCTGTTTCAGTGGACAAAATTTCCGAAAAGAGCCTATACTGAAGCGTTGATTCAAGGCAGAAGCGATAAGAGGAGGACGCCATTCCTGAGCCACTCAATTTGACGGTTAGCCTGCGAGGCACGCGCGAAGTCAAAGGTAACTACCAGTTATTCCGACTCACTGGACTCCTCGATGCGTTTTCAGAGCCGAACTTTCAAAAGGTTCTGGGTAAGTGCGTCGAGGAAGGACCGGCTCACGTGATTCTGGATCTGTCCAAAATCGATTTCGTGGACAGTTCGGGTTTGGGGGCCTTGGTACAGTTGGTAAAGAAAGCCCAAAACGCCAATGGCAGCTTGCAGATCGTCACCAACCCACGAGTGACGCAGACGGTGAAACTCGTGCGTTTGGAAAAATTTCTGTCTTTACAGACGTCGGTCGAAGCTGCGATCGAAAACGTTTCCAAGTGAGTCTAGCGAACGGTCGACCAGCCATTTCGCCTTGGCGCGAAACGGCTGGTTGTCCTATTTTTCATTACGTATGCCACCGACTTCCGACGATCGCTCTCTCGCATCAGACCCAAGCCAACTGTTAGCTCTCCAACGCGGGGAATTGACCCCCCAACAGGTTCGGCGCATTTCGGCCGCTGCGTTGGCCTATCTCGGCGATGCGGTTTACGAGTTATACGTCCGACGGTACTATTTGTTTCCTCCTCAACGGACTCGCGCCTATCATCAGTGCGTCGTGGCTCAGGTTCGCGCCGAACGTCAAGCTCAGCATTTGCAGGAAATCGAACCCTATTTGACGGACGAGGAAAAAGACGCGATCCGTCGCGGACGCAACGCGACGGTTAAAAGTCCCAAACGGCTCGATCCCGTTGTGTACCAACAGGCAACTGGGTTGGAAACTCTGGTGGGATATCTCTATCTCTGCGATCCCCAACGGTTACTCGAGCTTTTCGATCGCATTTCCTTCGATCCCCATCCGAGCCTCTCGGCTTCGGCTTCCGATGCGGATCCTTCTTCTCCGTGAAGACCGCAAAATCTTCAGAAAATCTTCATAAAGTTGGAAATACAGGAAAAATCTCCTGTACGTTTTGTTGACAGTTTCTATTTCCTGAGAACGCCCCTCTTTTATCGACTTTGCCGTCTCTCACTCCTCATTACCGAGCTTTTATCTGTCCCATGTCACCTTCTAATTCTCGCCCTCGCAAATCTCACAAATCCTCGCGTCCGCCCCACCGTCGTCGTCCCAAACCGACGGCTCCCGTGGTGAAGTCCAAATCTCCAGAAACCCCGTCTGAAGACGAATCGAACGATTTAATTTACGGTCGCCATACCGTTCTCAGCGCCCTCGAAAGCGATCGCCCCCTCAACCGCGTTTGGATTGTAGACCAGTTGCGCCACGCGCCTCGCTTCCACAACCTCCTCACTGAAGCGAAAGCCAACGGCACGGTTATCGATGAAGTGTCTTACAAGCGGCTAGATCGGATGACGAACGGTGCCACCCATCAAGGGGTCGCCGCTCAAGTTTCGCCCTATGAATATTGGGATCTCGACGCCCTCATCGCTCGCGCCAAGGAAACCCACGATCGCCCCGTTCTCGTTGTTGCCGACGGAATTACCGATCCCCACAACCTCGGCGCGATCGTCCGCACGGCTGAAGCCCTCGGCGCTCAGGGTGTCGTGGTTCCCCAACGCCGAGCCGCCAGCGTGTCTTCAACCGTCATGAAAGTCGCTGCCGGAGCCATCGAAGCGATCCCCATCGCTCGGGTTGTTAATTTGTCACAAACCCTAGAAACCCTCAAAGAAGAAGGATTTTGGATTTACGGACTCTCTGAAAAAGCCGATCGCTCTCTGCACGAGGTTGAATTTAACGCGGCCACTGTGCTAGTGATGGGAGCAGAGGGAAGCGGACTCGGGATGCTCACCCAACGACACTGCGACCAACTCGTGTCGATTCCGCTCTCCGGAGCGACACCGAGTCTCAACGTCTCTGTCGCAGCAGGAATGGCCCTTTACGAAATTTACCGTCAACGTTGGTCGAATCGATTACACCTCTAAAATCGGGGATCGTAGTAGGATCGAGACGCCGATCGCTCGAACGAGCTTCCGAGCGATCGAACTCGTTGAAAAAAAACGAACGGCACAGTATAAAGAACTGTAACAAACGGCAGCCAATCGTCTGTTGGTCTAGGGTTCTCCACCTCAGTTATCAAGCGGGCAATTTAATCATGAAAGAGTTTTTCGTTAACCTCCTGCAAACCTTCGGTCTGGCCTGGTGGGTGAAAATCGTCACCGAAACGCCTCAGTGTACGTACTACTTCGGGCCGTTTCTGTCTCAAGGCGAGGCAGAAACCGCAAAAGCGGGATACGTCGAAGATTTAGAACAGGAAAGCGCCCAGGGAATCGGCATCGAAATCCTGCGCTGCAAGCCGACGGAACTGACGGTGTTCGACGAGGAGGCAGAGATGACCTCCCCTTTGTCGTCGCCGATTCTGAGCGGTCAAACTTGAGCGATCGCCGTTAGGTCGGGACGAGCGGACAGCCAGGCTTCGATATCGCAACCGACTCGCTCGGGAATTTCCCAGGGGAACAGATGGGCGGTATCGGGGTAACAGATCCACTCACAGTCTGCCAGCGATCGCGCTGTTTCGCGACTGGCTTCGGGAGTGACGTGACGGTCGCTGTCTCCGGCTAACCACAGACAGGGACAGCGAACCCGATCGAGATCCGAACGGCGATCGTACCCCTGCCGTAACGCTTGCTGGAGGGCGCGTGTTGCCTCGGGGTGCGTCTTCAAATACGCGGAAACCCCTTCAGTGGCGAGGTAGCGGTAAACTGACGGCTCCTGTCGCCGGACGAGATAGCGAAACAGCGATCGCTTGCCGAAGGTGTCGATATTCCAACGCCATCCAGGTTTGACTCGGTTTAAAATCCCGGCCACCGCAGTATAGGCTAAATCCTTACGGCTGATGGGGGGATGACTGCTGCGCGGACGAGCGGCAGTAGCGATGCCGACGAGTCCAGCCACCCGATCGCCGTGGCGCAGGGCGAGTTCGAGTGCCAAAATTCCCCCGAGAGACCAACCTAACACGAGATAGCGATCGACGTCGAGACGCTCGAGCAGCGCGTCCAAATCGTCGAGATGAGCGCTCATCTCGAAAGAACCGCGAGGTCGGCTGCGGCCGTATCCCCGTAAGTCCGGGCAAATGGTGCGATAGCGATCGCTCAACCGCTCGGCGAGTACGGACAGACAGCCACTGCTTCCAGGATGGCCGTGGAGCATCAGGAACGGAAAGCCGTCTCCTCGGATTTCTGCGTAGAGGTCGATGGGATCGCTCGCCATTGTCCTGCTCTAACCGTTACCCAAACGGTACAGACGCTCGGCCACGCGCTTGAGACGCCGAAGTTGAGCGTCCATATCGGCTCTCGTCCAACTGGCAGCGAAGGCATCGAAACCGTAAGCGATGAGGGCATTGGGAATCTCGAACTCGAAGCGGTTGAGTAACAGCGTTCCGTCGATTTGCGGCTGGCATTCCCAGCGATCGCGCCCGACGAAAAACCCCTCGAACGCCCAGACGATGAGTCCCGGTTCTCGTTCGACAACGCGCGATCGTAACGTCGGACGAACCAGGGGAATTTGGATCGTAAAGCGACATTCGGCTCCCACCTGAGTATCCCACGTCCCCACCGGTTCGCAACGCAACGCCGGATTGAGCCACTGGTGCATTAACTCTAAATCCGTCAAACAACGCTCGACGGCAGTGGCGCTAGCACGTACGTAAACCGACTGCTCGAACAGACGGTGAGTGGGTGAAGCAGAGCGGGCAGTATTCGAGGTTCGCATCGGCGAGGTCGGATCGAGATAAGCGTAAAACTCAGTAAGACAGCAATCGCACCACGGCGATCGACTGTTTTCTCAATCTTGACACAGATTCCCACGTCAAAGAGAAGTGGCTTCGAGGAGAGCGCGAGAAGAAACGGATAGGCGAGATCCTATATAAAGCGTAAAAAAACCCGTAAAACCTAGGAGGAATCGAATTATTTCTGTAGGATAATCCCAAGTGTTGCAGTGCGACGCAACATCGCTATCCTTACTACGAGTTTAGTTCGATTGAATCCCCGGCCGATTGCGGTCGGCATCTGTAAATGCCTCGATCGCGCGATCGCGGTTCAGATGACGTTGTAGTAATACGGAGGGCGCGGCGTACCTCGCCTCGACCGCGAGGGAGGTCTCGATCGCGTAAAACCTGCATGATAGAAACGTGGTGTATCCCATCGATCCACGACTCGAGCGACCCTCAGCTTCTCGCTCAAGTGGATTTCGGATCGTTTTTCGATAGCATCGGCGAAGCCTTCGGTACCTTTTTACCGAACCTGCTCGGAGCGATCGCTATCTTGATCCTGTTCTGGCTAGGAGCGACCCTGGCCGCCACGGCTCTCAAAGCCGTTCTTCACCAAACCGATATCGATAACAAAATCGCCGCTTGGATGACGGGAGACACCGAGGGTAGATCCTCGTTCCCCATCGAACAGTGGGCGGCGGCGTTCGTATACTGGATTATCCTACTCTTCGGATTGTTAGCGTTCTTCAACGCCCTCAGTCTGGAGATCGTCTCCGCTCCCCTCGCGGGATTTTTAGAACAAATCTTCGACTATCTGCCCCGAATCGGTGCAGCTTTACTATGGTTGGGATTTGCGTGGGTGTTGGCGACCCTGTCGAAAGTATTGCTCACTAGAGGTCTATCCCGCTTTCGCCTCGACGATCGCCTCGCCGAACAGTCTGGAGGTCAAAGTCCGTTCCTCGTCAACGAGACCTTAGCCAATACCCTCTATTGGTTTATCTTCCTACTGTTCTTACCCATCGTTCTCGACACCCTCGGCTTACAGGGATTGCTCGATCCCCTGCAAGCGATGCTCGAGAAAATCCTGTCTTACTTGCCGAACATCTTGATGGCTGTGGTCATCGGTGTTGTCGGTTGGCTCGTCGCGCGAATCGTGCGCGGCTTGGTCACGAACCTACTGGCCGCGACGGGAATCGACAGCCTCGGTGCGAGAGTCGGACTGTCTCAAGTCGGGGGAATGCCCCTATCGGGGATTGTCGGCACGTTAGCATACGTGTTGCTCTTAATTCCCATCGCGATCGCTGCCCTAGACGCCTTGCAAATTCAGGCTGTCTCCGGGCCGGCAATTAGTATGCTCGAGCAAGTTCTCGACTTCCTGCCGCAGATCTTCACGGCCGGTCTGATTATCGCCGTGTTCTTCTTCCTGGGGCGTTGGGTGTCGGAATTCGTCACCAGCCTGCTCACGAGCTTGGGCTTCAACAACATCTTCTCGGCGTTGGGTCTCAATCCACCGCCACGCCGTCCGGAAGATCCCGGTGCGATGACGCCGTTCCAAGCGGGAAGTCGCACGCCGTCTGAATTCGTCGGCATTATCGTTTGGGTGGGCATCGAACTGTTTGCCATTATTGCGGCTGTCGATGTCTTACAAATTCCCGCTCTCAACGAGATCGTAGCGGGCTTGTTGGTCATTTTCGGCCGCATCCTCGCCGGATTGGTGGTGTTGGCCATCGGACTGTACTTAGCCAATCTCGTGTACAACCTCATCGTCGGCTCGGGTAGCTCGCAAGCTCGGCTTCTGGCGCAAGTGGCTCGCATCTCCATCATCGTGTTCGTGGTCGCCATGACCTTACAACAAATGGGGATCGCGCCAGATATCGTCAACCTCGCCTTTGGCTTGTTGCTGGGGGCGTTGGCCGTAGCGGTGGCTCTGGCCTTCGGGTTGGGGGGTCGCGATATTGCTGCCGAGAAGATTCGCGAGTTTCTCTCGTCGTTTCAACGGAGTGAATAATCGCGATCGCATCGTTGTTTTTTGATTTCAACGGACTTTACAGATAGCCATTCACACGAACGGGGGGAGTTGTCAGACTCTCCCTTTTCTTTTTTTCGATCGGTGGGTTGGGGGTCGTTGCCAATTCCCGATCGAAACCCCCCAGCCTCTCGAAAGACGCTGGGGGGATTGGAAAGATCGAACTGTCGAAGCGATCGCGCTGCGAGAGCGACTGGCTTCACACTAGCTCAGCCATTCTTCGACTGCTTCTTCTTTGGTGTTGGTATTGCGAGACGGCGTTTCGCGCTCGAACTTCATGTGGATCGATCGCGTTTGTTCGCCATCGGCCGCCACCGCCATGATCGGGTAGTCGATGAGTCCGTCTTGGAAGGACATTTGGAACCGGAAAGTACCGTCGGGATTGAGTTTGATGGGACGACCGCCGATCGTGACCGTCGCATCGGGTTCGGTGGCACCGTAAACGATGAGTTCGGCGTCGGCAATGAGCCAGAACTTGCGCGGACGCATCGGTGGCATGGAAGCGCTGAAACCGACACCAGACATTCCCACGCCAGACATGGTCAAACCGGAGACCATACCGGAGGCCGTCGGAACTGCCCACATTCCCACACCGGAGGGGAAGACGTAGGAGCTGATCGCTTGCTCGGGAACTTGCTGCATGGAACCGAACAGCGACCCGGCCACCCGTTGCGCTTCGACAGATTTGGCCATGCCGAAGATTTCGTCGTAGATGGGGTTTTCGCCAGCGGGAGCCGGTGCCACTTTTTTGCTCGGCGGAACCAGTTCCACGAAGGTTTTACCTTGAAGTTCTTCATTCCAGTTGACGGTGATGAAGACGTCTTCAATCCAGTCAGAGGGATAAACCGGCGGAACGTGAACCGGGAGCGATCGCGCCAGGACTAACCAGCGGCCGTCGGCACAGCGATAACCGATATCGACAATGTAATCGCGATCGCTGACCGGGATCGGTAAGTACCATTCCCGTGCCAGTTCGTCGCAAGGATACTCTTGGATACTGTGGGGACGTTGGCTGTTGAGGTCGATGTCCGTCGAATCGTAAATGCGGAGGGCGAGTTGTTGTCCTCCTTGGTGACGGAGTTCTTCTTTATGTTCGTTGGAAACGTCCCAATAGCAATAAGCCCATTGGGGATCGCGAGGCATCAAGACAATACGACTTTCGCCGTAGCCGTCAGGCAAATCGGCTAACCCTTCATCTACGGAGGCGAGTTCGCCGCCGGTGCGATCGTCTTGACCGAGTTCGAATTTTGCCGCTTCCACTGCTTCTTGAGCCTCCAATTGACGAGATGTACTGCTGGGATTGGGTTGGGGTTGCTTGAGTTCTTGGGAAGGTTGCCGAACGACTTGTTCGGGTAAGACTGCTTGAATCGCGGCCAGTAACTGAGACTTCCGCATTCGGCTATAGCGAGAAATGCCACACTCGCTGGCAACTTTGCGTAGCTGCCGCAGGGTCATTTCCTCTAGGGGGGGACGTTCTTGTGACATAGGGCTTTTGGGTCTATCTCGATAAGGTTGTCAAAAAATTTTGACAAACGAACGGATTTTTCGAGAGATGCCGAAAGTTTGTGATGAATTTGGGATCGCCGGGATCGCCCGACTAGGTATATCTTGCAGAAAACTTTCGGAATGTACAAGAGGCGAAAACAATCGATCTAAGGGCGCTTCACGAAATTATAGGGATTTTTGGGATCGTTATGTCATAGAAATTTAACATTAGTCCCCCATTACTGGCGGTGCGATCGCCCTTAATGTCATGAAAATTTGATATTCAAAAAAAAGTCTCCCTAAACAAACAACACCCCGACTTCTCCGAGAAGTCGGGGTGTCGTCAACATCAGGTAAGAGGGCAAATTCAGGGAAGAGTGAAGAGCGATCGTGCGAAACCTCCCCCTCTCGCCCTCTCCCTTGTCTCCCTTGCCCCTTAAATATCTCCTCGAATCGTAAACCAGTAATCGCTCCCCGGTTCGAGTTGGTAGTCTTGCTGTTCGAGGAAGCGTCCGAGGGGTTCTTGAATCAGCGCGCGTCCTTGAGAGGGTTCGACGACGAGGCGCGATCGCCGAAACTGCCATTGAAACTGCCAGGTAAACGCTCCCGCCGTCACTTCGCCGAGTAACAGTCCGTGATGCCACGAACGATCGGTGACGCGCACGTAGGCGGTGGTTTTGGGTAAACGGTTAGAACTCAAGTCGATTCTGCGAGATTGCGACTGTTGTACAGACTCATCGCTTTTTCGACCCCGTCTTTCAAACTCACTTCGATCGCATCTCGGACGAGGTACAACACTTCAGACAGGATTTCGTTTTCCCGAGGTGAAAATTTCCCGAGGACGTGGGAAATCGAACCGTCGTCAGCGGGTTGGGGACGGCCGATCCCCACCCGCAACCGAGGAAAGTTCTGCGTTCCCAGGTGAGAAATCGTGGATTTCATGCCGTTGTGACCTCCCGCCGATCCCGCCAACCGCAGGCGAATGCGTCCGACCGGAAGATCCATATCGTCGTAAACGATCAAAACGGACTCGGGAGGGAGTTTGTACCAATTCACCACCGCTTGAATCGATTCCCCCGATCGATTCATATACGTGAGCGGTTTGAGGAGGCGAATCTTTCGACCGGCGACGGTCGTTCCTTCGCCGTATTCCCCTTTAAACTTACGCTGTTCGCTGAGAGGAATTTGCCACGATCGCGCCAGGGCTTCGACAGCCGTAAATCCGATATTGTGACGGGTGCGATCGTACTTCGGACCGGGATTGCCCAGTCCGACGATCAATTGGGGGGTCAGTAGTTTGGGCGGTGCAGAACTCGAGGTCATCGGTCGGATCGCTTCAGGAGATCTCTTTATATATTCGGGGATTTATCGTGCCACAGGCGATCGTCCCACAGCAAGATCCTACGATTAAGTAGAAGATGTCCAAACCTATTGAGGATCTCAGGCTTCGTCGGGTTTTTCAGTTTTCGTCTCTTGCTGCTTCTGGGCGTTCAGTTGCTGGGTTTCGCGTTTCAGCTCGCTTTCAAACTCTTTCGAGGCGTCTTGGAAACTGCGAATGGCTTTTCCGAGGCTGCTGCCGATTTCCGGTAGTTTCTTCGGGCCGAAAATCAGCAGAGCAATCACCAAAATGACGATCGCCTCTGGCAAACCAATCCCGAAAATATTCATAATCCTGCTCTCCTGCAATCAACGAATCGCGGCCGGTTGGGGTGAAGATCCCCGGTTGCGTTTATTTATTGTACCGACAAAAAATCCCGGCCGAGCCGGGATCTATCTGAGGATGTCAGTCGAGGTACTGAAACGGCAGCCCCGACTTAACGCGTTAAGTTCGCCCAATCCACATCAACGCCTTCGATGAGCAGCGAAGAGTTGTAGATTTGCAGGATAATCAGCAAGAAGACGAAAAAGAGCAGCATGAATACGCCCATGAGGGGAGTCGTTCCCCAGCCGGGAACCACTTTCCCGTACTCAGAGTTCAAGGGTCTGAGAAGCTCGCCTAAACGGGTTCTTTGTGCCATGAGTTAACCTTGGGGTGAATTGGTATCTGAGAAAATTTTAAGTTTTCGTAATATTATAGGGGAAGAGTCCTCATTTTTGAATTGACCTATGGAACCCGCAACAGTTCTTAGCATTTCGATCGCAGCGATCCTGATTGGGATTACTGCCTTCGGCATCTATCTCTCCTTCGGTCCGCCGTCCAAACAACTGATCGATCCCTTTGAAGAACATGAAGATTGAGACGATCGAGCCGTTTCGTCGGGAGGCGGCTCCTCCCTGCGATAACGGGTAGAAATGGAGTTGGCTCGTATCGCCAGCCCCCGAACCGATCGCGCTGCGTTAACATTTCGTCAAAAAAACGCACGCAATTTATAAATTTTTGCGAAGAAAGCCTCGCAAGGCTTGACAAACGCCAAAAAAATTAAACCATTATTTGGATCGCCGCGTCCGAGAGCCAGACGCCATCGATCCCCAATTCCCCCTCGCCCCTCTCTATCCCATATCGAATATCGTGTTTGACTCGTTCTCGAGAGCTGTCGCCGAAGCCGAAGCCCAAACCACCTACGTCGAACCCGAACGCCTCGATCGACTTCGCCAATTCGTGGCGGCGAGGCGAGAGCGTTTAGATGCAGTCAGCACGATACGCCAAAAGGCCAAATCCATCGTGACTCGTTCCGTGTCCTCGATGGTGGCAGAAAATCCCCATTTAATCCAAGAAGGCGGCAACTGCTACCCCATGAGTCGCATGGCGACTTGTTTGCGCGACGGCGAATTTATCCTGCGCTATATCAGCTATGCCCTGTTAGCCGGGGATGCGTCCGTTCTCGACGAGTGCTGTCTCTACGGCTTAAAAGAAACCTACGATACTCTCGGCGTTCCCCGACCGTCTGCCATACGAGCGATCGCGGTGATGAAAAACGCGACCCTCGACGCTCTCGAAACTGCCCTCAGCGACGTTGACGTTTCCATCGCCGCCGCCTTGTCTGCAGAAGTGTCGCACTACTTCGATCGCGCGGCGATCGCCCTGAGTTGAGGCGGTCAGCTCGTCAGTTACGTTAACGCCAACAGCGATCGCGGGTGGGGGGAAACCCAACCTCGCCCCGGTCGAGAGCGATACGATGTCTTTATGCAAGAATACTTCCACGACGAACCCGGAAGCGCCCCCGGAACCCTAGTTTTCGAGAAGGACGCCGCGCCCGCTCGCATCGCGTTGCTCGACTGTAGCGATCGCGACGTAACCTGGCTCGAAAACATCGAACCCGAAGCCTGCAAACCGTATCTCACCAGCGATTCCCTCTCTTGGGTAGACGTGCGAGGTTTGGGAAACGCGCAACTGTGGGAACAGATGGAAAAGGTCTTCGAGCTGCACCCGTTAGTTCTCGAAGACGTCGTGAACGTTCCCCAACGCCCGAAAGTTGAAGAATACGACGATCGCATCGTGGTCATCTCGCGATTAGTATTTCCTCGCGAAGACGAACCGGGATTTGACAGCGAGCAGTTGAGCTTCGTTCTCGCCCCTCACTATTTGCTGACGGTGCGCGAAAAAGCCGATCGCGACGAATTCGGATCGATCCGCGATCGCTTGCGGTCTAACAAAATGGCATACTCCAGCGAGTCCGAGCGTCTGCGCCACGATTATCTGGCCTACTCCCTCATCGATGCGGCGATCGACGGGTTTTTCCCCGTTCTCGAACAGTACGGAGAACGCCTAGCCCACCTCGAAGACGAAGTCGTCGTTCGTCCGACCCCCCACACCCTCCAAAAAATTTACCGTTTGCGCCGCGAACTCCTCGAACTGCGACGTGCCATCTGGCCCCAACGCAGTGCCATTAGCCTTCTCAGTCGCAGCAGTAACAACACCTACCTCGACTCAGACGTTCGGTTGTACCTGCGCGATTGTTACGACCACGTCCTGCAAGTGTTAGAAATGGTAGAAACCTACCGGGAACTCGCATCGGGACTGATGGATGTTTATCTCTCAGCGGTGAGCAACAAAACCAACGAGGTGATGAAAGTTTTAACCGTCATTTCAACAATTTTCATTCCGCTGACCTTTCTCGTCGGTGTTTACGGCATGAATTTCAATCCCGAAAGTTCCCCTTGGAATATGCCGGAGTTGAACTGGTCGTGGGGATATCCAGCCTTTTGGGGGGTAACGGTGACGATCGCGGCCGGATTGGTTGCATTTTTCTGGCGTCGTGGCTGGTTCGAGACGACCTCGGGCTTTGAAGACGAGTAGGCGATCGCCAGCTTGATGGAACAATGGGTATAGATTGCCGTCAACCCGACCGGTCGCCCGCGATCGCCCCGCACGCGATCTCCCCGACGAGCGCGGGAATACTTCGTTCGAACTTCCCATCTTCGACCGCTTTTTTGGATTCTAGCAGAACCTCTCGATGGACTGGACGACGCCGCTAAGAGCCTTACAAGCCGACTTTCAACGACGCCTGACCCTTGCCTGGAAAACGGGCGATTCGTCGTTGCTGTTTCATTGCCACCGGTCGGGATTTCACAGCGAATACGTGGAAATTTCAGGCGATCGACTCTCTCAATTGCGAGCCTCCTGTCGGCGTCTCATCCTGCGGTCAGACCCCTCGATTCCCGTCCGAGAGTTGCTGCGACAGTATCTCAAACACCAGTTGGCTCGAGCTGCCGTGGCCGCCGTTCTCGACGCGACCGTCGTTCCCGTTCCCTTCGATCCCGCCGCCGACCCTCCCGAAGCAGCGTTTTACGTCGCCGAGCGCCCCCAGGTTCGCATTTCGGTCGAACCGGTCGTCAGCGATCGCTTGCCCGAGTTTTCCCAGTCTCCCAACGCCCCAGATAGCGAAGTGGTCGTGTGGGTGTGGATTCGCGAACCCGTCGACGAAACCTGTCAGGTCTACCGTCCGATTTTGGCGGGTTTTTTGCCGAGCGATCGTCTGAAATCAACGTCTTCCCTCAAGGGGGAAGCCTTACTGTACATCGGCGGACTGTCCACCTGTCTAGAAGACCTCAGCACCTCAGAAACCGCCGTGTCTCAAGATTGGTTGCGCCCGGTGACGGGGGCTTCAAACTCCACCTATCCCCTGGCGGTCGGAGCTGATGGCGCGACCCTCGTTAGCGGCGGATACGATGGTAGCCTGAAACTGTGGTTTGTGGGCGAAGAAGCGGTCAGCCGCGCCCTCGCCGGTCGGACTTGGTCGGTGATGCCGGCCGCCACGAGCAACTCGGGACAATCCCTCTCGATGAGTTCGACCGATAAAGCTCTACACCTGATTCAGTCTGGAAGTGCCAAGTTGCGGCGATCGTTCGCCGGCCACGACAGCGGCGTGAGTGCGGTTGCGTTGTCTCCAGACGGTAACTATCTCGTCAGCGGGGGATGCGGGGGGACGATTAAAATTTGGAACGCCGAAAACGGTGCGCTCTGTCGCCAGATCGCCGCCCATCGCGGGGTCGTAAGAGCGTTAGCGCTGTCTGCCAACGGAAAAATGTTTGCCAGCAGTAGTACGGACAAACAGGTTAAGGTGTGGAACCTAGAGACGGGGGAAGCCGTTCGTACCGTCGAGACAGCCTCTGAAGCGATCGCGGCTCTGGCACTCTCTTCCGACGGAAACCTGTTAGCCAGCGGGTTACAAGACGGGCAAATCGAAATCTGGCACGTGACCAGCGGCGAACGGCTCTATCACCTCGACGGTCACGCCGGAACCGTGCGATCGATGGTTCTCAGCAACGACGGGCAACTGTTAGCCAGCGGAAGTCTCGAACGAACCGTCAAACTGTGGGACTTGCAAACCGGGCAGTTACAACAAGTTCTCACGGGATATCCCGATCCGCTGATCGCGATCGCCCCCAACGCCAACGGCCACCGGGTCGATCTGAGTTTGTTTCAACCTGCACGCGAAATTTCGTCCGAGTCTTTGCGATCCAGCGGCGTTCGAGAATAAGTGTGTATTAGGAGAAAAATGACCGTTAACGACTCGATCCCGACGCGCGTTCGGGTTTTAATTTCAGGCAAAGTGCAAGGCGTGGGATTTCGCTATTCGACCCACCAACAGGCCGATCGTTTAGGACTGTCCGGTTGGGTTCGCAACCGCAGTGACGGTCGCGTCGAGGCCGTTTTTGAAGGACAGCTTACCGCCGTCGAACAGGCGATCGCCTGGTGTCACCAAGGACCGCTCTCAGCAGACGTGACCGATTTGTCCGTGTCCTCCGAAGATCCTCAAGGACTCACCACCTTTGAAGTACGACCCACTGCGTGATGAGGTGATGAGGAGAAATTTGCAATTATCTTCCCCATTCCCTTGCATATTTTTATAAAAAAGTCAATCCGAGAATGTGCGACTTTCAAATCCTCCATTACGCTAGAAGTAGGGGTGAGGCTTTGCACCTACCATTTACAGTGACAGCCTCACGTTCTCGACCTTAAAATTCCTCTCGAAACCTCGCGTATGGCCTCGATCGCTCGCAAAAACCTTCTCGAAGATATACCTCGCTTCCTCGTCGCCCAAGCTGGAATTTTATTCGCCGTAACCCTCGTTACCGTTCAAACCGGAATTTTTCGGGGGTTTCTCAAATCGACGGCTCTGATCCTCGATAAGTCGAACGCCGATATTTGGGTGTCCTCTGAAGAGATGGTGTACTTCGAGCTAACACCGCCGTTACCGATGGAACTGTTGTTTCAAGCTCGGGAAATCGACGGTGTAGAACTCGTCGAGCCGCTCCTCTTATCCGGTGGGAAGTGGCAAAAACCCGGTGGTAACATCGCGCCGCTACGTATCGTCGGATTCGATCCCGGCGGCGAACTCTTCGCACCTTGGAACGTCGTCGAAGGCAGCGTCAGCGCCTTACAGGAGCCGTACACAGTCGTCGTCGATCGCTCCCAACTCGACTCGCTCAACCTAAACGGTGTCGGCGAATCGGGTCAGATCGACTCTCTGCCGGCAAAAGTCGTCGGGCTAACAGAAGGCACGCAGTCGATCGCCTCGAGCGTTTTCGTATTTACCTCCTTAGAAAGCGCCAACACCTACGCGACCACGGATATCGGGACTTCCGTAAACTGTACGGTCGATGGCGACGGCAACGTCAACTGTACCAACACTTACCGCAAACAGTCGGAGTCCTCCGCCGAGATCGCCCCGCCTCCGTCTCCCCGTTCTCTCAGCCGCTCGGATACGACGACCCATCTGCTCGTTCGAGCCGAGGACGGTCGCAACTTACAAGACCTCAAACAAACACTCGAAGCGGAACTACCGGGAACCGTCGCCTACACCCGCGAAGAAATCGCCCAACTGACGCGGGACTACTGGCAGCAACGCACGGGGATCGGGTTCGTCTTGGGGTTCGGTGCGGGATTGGGCGTCGTCGTCGGCGTTGCCATCGTCGGTCAAATCCTGTACTCCTCCGTCTCCGATCGCATCAAAGAGTTCGGCACTCTCAAAGCGATGGGGGCATCTGATTGGACGTTGTATCGCGTAATTATAGAACAGGCGCTCTGGATGGCAGTTCTCGGATACCTGCCGGGCATGGCCTTGTGTCTCGGACTGTCGAAGTGGGCAGCCTCGTCGATGGGAATTATCATCCTCATTACACCCACGACAGCCGCCGGGGTCTTGGGATTGACGGTGATGATGTGCGTCGGGTCTGGCGTGTTCGCCATTCAAAAAGTGATGCGTGTCGATCCGGCAATTGTCTTCAAAGCCTGACCGTAAAAATACGGTTTTTATGTTGTTTGGCTTGAAATGCCCCAAAAAATCGTTAAAGATGGAGCTACTTTTACGATTTTCCCTCACACGGTTTTTCGGGCGTGACGCGACATCAGTTTCGTTTGCTGGCTGAGATCGCGCCTCGATCGCTCGGGAATCACAACACGTCATTTAGCTCGAAACGCTAATCTCGCTCGTGCTAGAACCACAAATCAATGATTGTTTCTCCACTTAACATTCCGGTGTCTACTCAGAGGCCGACTTCGACCTCGATCGCAACGATAGGAGACGTCAGCGAGACCGCCATCTCCGCTCGGGGGATCGAAATGTCGTTTCAAGCTGGCAACAAGACGTATACCGTGTTGAAGGAAATCGATTTAGATATCGAACGCGGTCACGTTCAACTATTGATGGGACCTTCAGGGTCTGGAAAAACCACGCTGCTGTCGATTTTGGCGGGGTTGCTCGCACCGACAGCGGGAAACGTCTATCTGCTCGGTGAAAATATCACGCAGATGTCCCGTAAGGCGCTGTCTCGCTTCCGCCTCGATCGCATCGGGTTCGTTTTTCAAGGGTTTAACCTGTTTCCCGCCCTGACAGCGGCCGAAAACGTGGAAGTCGCCCTCAACCTCAAAGGCATTCGCGGACGCAAAGCCCGTCTAGCTGCTTGTCAGATGCTAGAACAGGTCGGACTCGGCGATAAAACTGAAAACTTGCCGCGCAATCTTTCCGGCGGCCAAAAGCAGCGCGTTGCGATCGCCCGCGCCCTCGTCAGCCGACCCGAAATTATCATGGCCGACGAACCCACCGCCGCCCTCGACTCTCAAAGCGGTCACGACGTGATGGCTCTGTTGCGCCGTCTCGCCAAAGAGGAAGGCGTCACGGTGCTGATGGTCACGCACGATCCTCGCATTCTCGATCTTGCCGATTGCGTGACCTATCTCGAAGACGGCAGACTCGAACGTCCCGACTCCGAACATTTCCATCGCTTGTGAGAGGGAACGGATGGGTTGGCTCGGTCGAGCAAAAGCCGCGATCGACGAGCGCGAACGCTTCGGCTGTCCCATCGCGGCTTTTCTCTAAGCCTTGGAGTCTCAGCCCGTGCGGGACGGGCGAACTCGGTTGGGGTTAGCGAAAACGCTTTTTGCGTCGAGCGATCGCCTTGCGTTTCTTTTTCTCGATCGGTGTTTCGTAGTGGCGAAGACGCTTGATATCAGCAAAAATGCCAGCTTTAGAAACTTGACGTTTGAACCGACGCAGTGCAGATTCGATTTCTTCGTTTTCACCGACCAACACTTGGGTCATTCTATCGCCTCCTGTATCTAGGTTTCAGACTGCAAAAGATTACCATAACGGCTTCAAGATATTATAACCGCAACGTAACCGCAACTCTTGCCACTTTAAGCCGCTCGGGGAACTCGTTTAGCTAGCCAAAGATACAACCGCTACGGGGCGGCAACTCGAAGGAAAGGGTACTCCCTTCAACTCGAAGTCGTTCTGCAATTTCCTTAGTCCCAAACTGCAACGCCAAAGGGTTTTCGAGAGCTTTGGCTCGGGTCGAAACGGCGTCGAGACGGACGCTTTCGGACTCCGTTCCGGTATTGACGGCAACCACGATCTCTTCTTCACCCAAGGTTCGAGAAAAGACGTAAACCGTTCCGTCGGCTAACAGGACGCGATAGGTGCCGAGGCGCAATGCCTCATAGCGATGGCGCAATGCAATCAGCGAGCGATACAGTTCGAGAACGTCTCGATTCCAATCGTGCGGTTCGGGAAAGGTTCGCCGACAATCGGGATCGTTGCCTCCTACCAAACCCACTTCATCGCCGTAATACAGACAGGGCGCACCGGGAAAGGTCATCTTCAGTAACACCGACAGTTTTAAACTGTCGAGATCGTCGCCTGTCAGCGTTAACAGTCGCGGCGTATCGTGGCTGTCGAGGAGGTTCATTTGTGTCAGTTGGATGTCCCACGGATATAAGTCGAGAAGCTGTTCGATTTTGGTAGCGTATCCCTGGGCGTCGAGGGCGGGATAGGGATCGTATTCGTGGGGTTCGGCCAGGGCGCGTACTACGCGATCGCCTGCGGTAAAGGCGATCGTCGGCCCGGTAAATAAGTAGTTCATCACGCCGTCGAACTGCGTCCCGTCGAGCCACTCTCGGGCGTCTCGCCAGACTTCGCCGACAATGTAAGCGTCGGGATCGACGGCTTTAACGCGATCGCGAAATTCTTGCCAAAATCCTGGGGTTTGGACTTCAAAGGGAACGTCGAGACGCCAACCGTCTACCCCTTGACGAATCCAATATTCGCCCACTTGCATGATGTATTCCCGCACGTCGGGGTTGTCGTGGTTGAACTGCGGGAGGGCGCGGTTTCCCACCCAACTGGTATAGTTGGCGGGTTTGTCGCCGTCGTAAGCCGAGACCGGCCAGTTTTCGATTTTGAACCAGTCGAGCCAGGGGGAGTGCGGACCCTGTTCGAGAATGTCGTTGAAAAAGTAAAAGCCCCGACTGGCGTGGTTGAAAACACCGTCGATGACGACTTTGATATCTCGCTGGTGCGCTGCATCGAGGAGCGCGTTGAAGGCTTCGTTTCCTCCCAAAATCGGATCGATGCGATAGTAGTCGTGGGTGTGATAGCGGTGGTTGCTGGCCGATTGGAAAATCGGCGTCAGGTAAAGGGCGGTAATGCCTAAATCTCGAAGATAGTCCAGTCGGTCGATGACCCCCCAGAGGTTGCCACCTTTGTAGCCTTGTAAGGTGGGCGGTTCGTCCCAGGGTTCGAAGGGAAGTGACGCTGTTGAAAGGTTCGATCGCGCGTCGTTGCTTCGGGCAAAGCGATCGGGGAAGATTTGGTAGAATACCGCGTGCTTTACCCAATCGGGGGTCTGTACTTGCATGACTCTCTGTCTCGATCTGCTAGGGCTATCTTACCGTTCGGATTTTGTGAAACGATTATTGAAATGTTTGACGATCGCGATTGTTTTGGCGATCGCTGGCTTTGGGATGTCTCAGTCCGCGTTGGCGGATTCGGGGAATCTCCCGGTGCTGACGGAGGACATCTTGCGCGATCGCCTGGAGTCTCCACTTTGGCGAGATGGCGTTCCGACGCTGGATTTAACGGAGTTCGCGATCGATTTACGGGCGGATAAGGGAACGTTTCGCGATCGCTTTTACGAGTCGCTGCAACAAAAATTGGTTCGAGTCGATCCCCCACTGGCGTTAGATTTGAGCGGTTCGACGGTTCGAGGTGCTTTCGATTTCGGACGGTTGGGAACCAGTGTCCCGCTGTACGGATCTCGGTTGTCGGGGCTGTTGTCACAGGAGCAACGCAAACAGCTCGATCGCGATCGCCGTCGGTTGTCTCAGTTACGCCAACTGTCGCGATCGATGTTACTGGAGTCGGAGTCGGCGACGGCGGACAATTTACAGGTGACGGTATTTCGAGGACGTTTGAAGTTCGTGGGAACGCGCTTTCTCGACGATGTGGATTTCACGAATACGTTTTTTCTCGATGGCGTCGATGGCGGAAGCGCCGTGTTCGCTGGAAAAGTCAACGGTTCGGACGCGCGGTTCGGTCGATCGCTGCGCCTGACGAACGCCCGTTTTTTAGAGGCGGTGGTGTTTCGCAACAGCATTTTTTCAAATGTGTTGAACGCCAGTGGCGTGCAGTTTGAAGGATCGATCGCCTTCGGGGGCGCGACGTTCGAGGACGTGGCGGATTTTCATACCGATCGGTTTGAGGGAACGACGGATTTCGAGCGAGCGAAGTTCGTTGGAAGTGCGGATTTTTCTCAAACGGACTGGCGCGATCGCGCGTGGTTTCCCAAGACAAAATTTGTCGGTTCGCTGTTTCTCACCAATGCTAATTTTTTGGGAACGGTCAACTTTCGCGAGGCTCGCTTCGATCTCCCGGTCAATTTGCGAGGTGCCAGTCTCGCGGGACTGGCAGATTTTAGCGATACGCAGTTTTCGCCTCGAGCCTATCTCAATCTCTCGAATTTAACCTTCGATTCCGATCGCGCAAAATTATCTGGAAATCCAGGGCAGATCGGTCGATCGATTTCAATTCCAATTTTACAGGGAAACGAAAATTTATTGCGAAATTTAATTCGTAATTTTCGAGAATTGGAGCAAATTGAAGATGCAAATCAAATGAGTTATTTAAAAATTCGTTTGGGGCAGCAAGACGCAATAAAAAAGTTGTTCGCCACGAATCTCAATACAGCATCTTTTGAAAGTTTGCGCGTCGTCGGGTTTTCTAAAAATCAAGTCGTCGAACTGATCGAACGCCGTCAAAAACAACCGTTTTCGAGCGTCAGTGAAATTTTAGATTGCGATTCGATCGATTTATCAACGTATGTTAAAGTGCGCGATCGCCTAGTTGCTATTTTGCAAATGTCTGCTGTCGAACGGGTTAAATTGGCTCTCCAAATTTCAGGAGTCAGCGTTCTTTTGGTTCTGAGCCGATACGGAACCAGTGTTAGTTTAGTATTTGGCATTGGAGCGATCGCGTTCGGCTATTTTGCAATGTTGTTTTGGTGGGTCGATCGCTTTCGCCGCCGCCGTCCGACTCCTATCGTTCCAACTACTGAAGAAACTATCTGGATGTCGAGCAGTTTTGTTGTAGTCACGGGCTTAGGATTGATGGAAATTTTTCGGAGTTCGCCGCAACCTTGGCTGACATTGTTTTGTTTGACGATCGCGATCGTACCTGTTTCAAGTATTTTATTATTTCAAATTTATAGAAGTGGTCGCTATCACGATTTAATGGATTTATCTTATTTTGTAGAAGACGGCGGAATGCGACAGCTTCGCTTGACCATCGCTCGCTTGCCGATTATGCCGAGATTTCCCTTTTTTCGCGATCGCTTCGAGCCGATTTTATGCGATCGCCGTTGGAATTGGTTGAACTACTACGATTTTAGCTCGAACAATCTTTTCAAGTTTTGTTTTAACGACGTTCGGTTGCGCGATCGACATCTTCCTGGCTTAATTAGTGCTTTGGCATGGTATCAGTGGGGACTCGGTTTGCTATACGTGACACTCTTGTTGTGGACGCTCTCGCGAACGATTCCAGGGTTGAATTTGTTCTTATATTTGAAATAAAAAATTACCAAAAATATATTTTATACGTTTTTTTATGATAGCCGATCGGGTGGATGGTGGGCGATGCCCACCCTACATTTCTAACTTGAACGAATTCCGTATAAGACCGTTTTAAAGGTTCGGACATTGACGCTCTCGATCGCGAATTCTTTTTTCAATGTATTCGGGAAGTCCCAAGCTTGAATTTCCATAAAGGCGATCGAACTCCCGCTCGAAATGGGCGGCGACGACGGGATTTTGAATCACCAACAGAGTTTCGTCGTTCTGAACGTTGGCGACGTTCGACCAGTTATGAGAACCCGTAACGACGCTGCGATCGTCGATTAACCCGAATTTGTGGTGTAACAAATCGCCTGGAGGAAGTTCGGGAACGCCAACTGTCGAAATCGGTTCGTCCCAGGGTTGATTGTCGTCTTCGTAACGGCATTTCGTGTCGGCTAGGGCGACACCCAACATATCCAAGGCTTCGGAATAATTGCGATACGCAAAGCTGGGATCGATCAGGGCGCGAACGGTAACGCCGTCTCGGTGACGTTTGGCGATCGCGTTGGCGATTCCCTGTTCGGAAAAGACGAACAACGCCAGTTCGATCGAACTCGTGGCACGACTGAGGGCTTGGGCGATGAGTCCGTTCGTCGTCGCTTCCCAGGGAAGACGCGTCGAAGTCGGGGAAAACTTCACAGAGACGAGATTCTCTCCAATGGTAAGGTTTTCCACCGGACGCGGCGGTTTCTGCAACCCAAACAAGCTATCAGTCTCGTTTCCCGGCCCGTCTCCCCACATTAACTCGAATTCTTGGGTGAAAATTGTCGCGAGTTCGGGACTTTCGATGCGAAGCAGGTGGTTGGCGTTGCCCCGACTTTCGGGTTCGTCGAGATCGCCGTGAATGCCAGACGGGGTAAAGTTCGCCGATCCCACGAGGGTCGTGGTTCCGTCTACGACGACGAATTTGTGATGCATTAAGCCGCTGCCTTTGGAGCCGTCTGCGGTATCGTCGATAACGGGAATTCCAGCGTTGCGAAGTACGACTAAGGCGTCGTTTTGGCGGATTTCTGCGGGGGAAAGTTCCCCGTCTCCGTTTTCGTCGATGAGTTGAATCCCGTCGTCGTAGCGCGATCGCTGGCGTTCGTCGAACTGGCGTACTTCAGCGGCGGTATAGTCGCTCCAGGGACGACTGTAGTTGTTTTCGAGAACGACGCGCACTTCAACTCCAGCTTGGTGGCGTTCGGCTAGGGTTCGGGCAATTTGGGGAAGTCGCAGTTCTTGAATTGCGATATCGATCCGACGTTCGGCTCGTTGGAGGGTTTCGACGATTTCTCGCTCGAGATCGTCGCCGTCTCGCTGGATGTCGCGGTAGGGATCGAGGTAAGTCTCGGCGGGGTTGTGGTTGAAGTAGACGCGAACGTCGGGATCTTGGGGAAGGGGTTCGGGATAGCTTTCGCTGGCGTTGGAAAACCAACCACCGATGCGATCGCACCCCATTAGGGCTAATCCCAGCAGTCCCACGAGACTCAGCAGACGGACGCGAAAACGTTCGGGGGAACGGTGCGACGAAAGATGCACGACAAGCTCTGAAAATATGGGTTTTCTCGGGTTTGATTATAAAAGTTTATCGAGCTTAGAGCGCTCCGTGAGTCTGTAGTCGATCGCGAATAAACTCGGCGGCTGTCGTGCGGGATCGACTTCCCCCCGGCGTTACTCGCCATCCCCAGGCGAGATCGGGACGTTCCCAAAGATCGAGATGGGAGACGGGGGGATCGGCGTAAAAGCGACCGTCTCCTGCCCCGAGAAACGCCGATTCGCGATGGGTTTGCAGATCGTGGCTGATGCGGTAGATGGGAAAGTCCCCGAACAGGGGAACCCCCCAGCCGTCGCAGGCGAGAAAGGCGGTAACAGTTCCCCCCAGTTGTCGCCACGTCCAAGCAGCACCGATAGCACCGACGACCCCAGCACTGAAACTTAAAAAAATAAGGGAATCTTTAGATGAGGGAGTCTGAGGCGATCGCTGTTGCTGGAGAAATTGGAAAACGTGAAACGGCGAGTAAGGAGGATATGTGTCCGTGGGAAGGACGAAATAGCGGTGGTGAGGGAGGTTGAGAGCTTGCACGCAGCTCTGGCTCAGGTGGCGATCGTGAACGCCGGGACAAATGTAGATCGTCATCTCCGAACCGTCATCGATTCGATCTAGGGGAGCATAAAGCGGCGTTTTTCGCTGAAGACCCCCTGAACTGGGAAAACTTGGAAATTTGACCTATGTTAAGTTTGTGATTAAACACGACTGTACGAGAACTGTACGACATCCGAGCGCTTCAATAGGAGAGATCGACTTTGGTAGTAACCAGCGACAAAGCCCAACCTCAATCCCCCGCCGTCAAGTCTGATAACCGCGTCGCCGTCCTCCTCATGGGTTACGGCGAAGTCGAAAGTTACGAAGATTTTGCCAATTATAACGAGCAAGCTCTGAACTTACTGACGGCGAAGTTCGCCCCAGTTCCCGACTGGCTTTATCCCCCCTTGGCGCGATTGCTGGCGATTTTCGATCGCCACGAGTGGGGACACCAACACAACGACTTTATTTCCCCCCACAATGCCATTTTCGAGCGCCAACGGGCGGGAGTCGAAGAACAACTTCAAGCTAAATGGGGCGATCGCCTCAAGGTGTTTAAAGCGTTTAACTTCTGCGCTCCCTATCTGCCCGAGCAAGTTTTAGCGGAGATTAAAGCCCAAGGGTTTAATAAATTATTAATTTACCCGCTCTTGGTCGTCGATTCGGTGTTCACTAGCGGAATCGCCGTCGAGCAGGTCAATCGTGCGTTGGCGACTCTGACGGACGACGACAAACACTGGGTGGAGGGATTGAAGTACATCCCCTCGTTTTTCAACCAGCCCGCCTATGTGGAGTTGATGGCGAACATGGTGGAGGAGAAAATCGCCGAGGAACTGGCGGCGGGTTTTCTGCCTTCACAAATCGGTATCGTGTTGATGAATCACGGCTGTCCGATGAAAGCGAAGGGCTTTACTTCGGGGATCGATGAAAGCCAGGCGTTGTACGAGGCGGTTCGGGAACGCTTGATGTATCGCTATCCGCTGATTTCGGTGGGCTGGCTCAATCACGATACGCCGCTGATCGAATGGACGCAACCGGACGCGAAGCAAGCGGCGGAGAATTTGATTCAGTTGGGCGCGAAGGCGATCGTGATGATGCCGATCGGCTTTGCCACGGAAAACCACGAAACGTTACTGGACGTGCATCACGTGATTCACGAGGTTCACAAAAGCCATCCCGATGTGACTTACGTGCAGATGCCCTGTGTCAACGATCGACCGGAATTTTTGGAGATGGTGGCAGATTGGGCGAACCCTCAAATTGAGATGCTGTTGGCTGAGGAAGGGTTCGAGGTCAATCCGGCTTTAGCTCAGGAACAGGCGCAACGCTTCCACTCCCACGAGGGCGATTCTTTCGGTCACGACCATCACGACGGCCACAGCCACAGTCACGGACACAGCCACAGCCACAGTCACGGACACAGCCACTAATACAGCGCTGCACTTACACAGAACTCCAGATCCCCGGCATCTCGAAGATGCCGGGGATCTCGCCTGTTGAGGATCTCGCCTATTGGGATCTGGCCGATTCGGGAGAGTATGGGGTGCATAATTTTTCGCTCGCTTCCCGAAACCATAACAGAAGTCAACGCAAGGATTCGCGAAGGTTCGAGAACGATGCAAAATCTGTTGTCTACTGTTATAGCTACTGTCACCCCCTCTGCTTCTGGAACGATAAATCCATCCCAAAATTCAACTCGCACTACCGACGTTGAGGCGCGTCTGGCGGCGTGGAATACGGATACGTTATGCGAAGACGTTCGGATATTGCTGGGACTCTCGAGACGTCAAGCCCTCGAAGCGGTGGAACTGTACGAGCAGTTTTGGGGATTAATGGCTCGATATCCTCAAACGCGGTTGGTTCCGCCGATGATTGTCGATCGGGTTTGGCACTTGCACATCCTCGACACCCGCCGCTATCGCCAAGACTGTTTGTTTTTGGTGGGCGAATTCGTCGACCATCAACCTCGTCGATCGCAACCGTTGGATGAAGGGATGGGGTTGGATTTGACGATGGCGTTGTTCGAGCAGCATTTCGGCGTCGCGGCGCGATCGAAGTTGCAAGATTGGCAAGATGTTTTAAAATCTCAAACTCACAGCGTCTCTCCCCGTTCGGCGATGTTCGATCCCACCGAAGGGGGAGAATGTTACCGTCTCTGCTAGATTAACTGGTTCGATCGCTGCACTTGTACCGTCATCCCCAGACTTTGGAATTGGCTGTGCGCCATGTCTAGCCATTCGACGACTCGCTCTCGATCGCCTGTGGCGCGGACTAAACGGATTTGTTCTTTGGCAAAAAAGCCCATTCCGCGACGGTCGCAATGACTGTAAACGTTTTCAAATCCGGTGTCTAGGTAGTGTCGGGCGGCTTCAGCACGCGATCGAGCTATTTCCACTTGCGCTAAGCCTAATAGATTGCGAGTCACAGCGCGATCGCACTTTAAATCTCGGGCTTCCCGAAGGGCTTTCTCGTACAGTCGGATGCTTTCGTTTAATTGGTCGATTCCGGCTTGATACTCCGCTCGATAGTGGGTGAGGTCTAACTTACAACGTTGCCAACGGCGATCGCGAGTGGCGGCGGGGCTTCCCTCGGAGATCGAGGTTGCTTCGTGCAACCAACGAGCAGTTTTATCAAATTGGTTCAGGGTGAGCGTCGTGGCGCACAAATAAATTAGCAGCTCGAACTGGGCGAGTGGAGAGGCGCAGATAGAGGGAACTTGTTTCCATAAGGTTTCCATCTGTTCGAGACTTTCTGCACCCGCCCCAGGACGACCGCTGACACTGTGCGCCCAAGCGAGTTCGGCGCGATCGCGCCAGATAGACTTAGATTCTCCCAGACGTTCGGCGCGATCGAGCAACCAACTCAGGGTGTCTCGACGCAATTCGGACCAATCGTAGACGTGGACGATCCCTCGGACTTCTCGCCATTGGTGGCGCAGTTCTTCGTAGCGATCGAGATATCGCAACTGTGCAAACATCTCCGAAAGCGCCTGTTCGTAAGCGTCTAAGTCGGATTGTTCGTTATAGCCGGGAAGCCAATTTTGGTATTCGGAAGCTCGCAGCAATATCAGTTTGAAGGCGTTGTGCCATTGATATCGATTGGGAAATACGGGGGAGTAGGACGGAATTGTACTTTCGGGTAAGGGGTTTCGTCGCATTCGATCGTTTAGGGCGGCTCGAAATTTGGGTTTACTGACTTTCACGCCCCAGTAGCTTTCTAGCTCTTTCCACAGTTGGCTTCCGACTTCTTTTAAGTATTTTTCGCCATAGTGATATCCCTCCTGTTGCGCCATTTTTTCGTAGGTAAAACCCTCCATTGCACCTCGAGCCACTGCTTCTTGAACGTCACTTAAAACAGTTCCCTTATGCTCTTTTAAGGTTTGGTTTAGGTAGGCAATAGCGCGATGGACTTCTCGTTGGTTTTTCATGACAATAAATCCTGAGCTTAAGTCCCTATGAGTTTAACCGACTTTCCCCAACTTGTTGAAAGGCTTGCTATTAACAACCGACTTTTTCCAATTTTTTGGTTGCGTTTTTTAACGTTCGAGTCGTCAGACATAGAACCCGTGTTATTCTTCAGGCAAAGATTTTCAGGTTATTCGCTGCAACTCGCTTTGAATAAAGTTTCTGGCGAATTTGGCTTGAGCCAGTATTGCTCGATCGAACTCTTTTCTTTCAGTGTTTTTTCTTGTTGTTTTACGAAACAATACTGAATTCGATCGAATTTTTTACGAAAAAACACAGAGACTTAAACCCAGAAGCGTTGAATGATAGTAAAGATAGACAAATATTGCTCGAATAATCTATAATTGTAGAGAGAACTAAATTCTAAGTATATGACAGCAATGATGGAATCTAACTTTCCCAAAATTGTCAAGCAGTATCTCGGAGATCTT
>NZ_JAQNCQ010000018.1:0-17106 GCF_028368005.1 Geitlerinema sp. CS-897
CCCTCTCCCTTGCTATTAAAACTAAACACCGAACGGTTAAACTATGGCTCCTGCGGTTCTCATTGAAAATCTCAAAAAATCCTACGGTGATATCGAAGCGGTGAAGGACGTTTCGTTTGACATCGAACCCGGCGAAATTTTCGGCTTACTCGGACCCAACGGTGCCGGGAAAACCACCACGATTCGCTGTTTGTGTACCCTGACGAACCCGGATTCCGGACGCATCGAAGTTTCGGGAATTTCCGTGTTGGACAAGCCGAGAGTCGCCCGTCGTTTGCTGGGATACATCGCCCAAGAAGTCGCTCTCGATAAGGTGTTGACGGGGCGGGAACTGCTGCAACTGCAAGCGGCGTTGTACCATCTGCCCAAGACAGAAATTCCCCAACGGATCGATCGCGTTATCGATCTTCTCGGATTGGGAGAATACGCCGATCGCAAAACGGGAACTTATTCCGGGGGACTTCGCAAACGCCTCGATTTAGCCTCGGGGCTGCTTCACGATCCCGATGTCTTGGTTCTCGACGAACCGACGGTGGGGTTAGACATCGAAAGCCGGGTGACGGTATGGAACTTCCTGCGACAACTGCGGGAACGGGGAACCACGGTGTTGATTACTAGCCATTATCTCGAAGAGGTGGACGCCCTGGCCGATCGCGTGGCGATTATCGATCGCGGCGTCGTCATCGATACGGGTACGCCGTCGCAGTTAAAAGATAAGGTGGGGGGCGATCGTATTACTCTGCGAATTCGCGAATTTGCCCCCCTCGAGGAAGCGCAAAAAGCCAAAGACATTCTCGAAAAACTGCCCTTCGTCCGCGAAGCGATTATCAACGACGCCCAAGGAAACGCCCTCAACCTGGTGGTGACGCCTCAAAGCGACGCTCTGATGGGAGTTCAGCAGGCGTTGAAAGACGTGGGACTTCCGACGTTTGGCATCGCGCAATCTCGCCCCAGTCTCGACGACGTGTATTTGGCGGCGACGGGGCGAACCTTGATGGATGCGGAACTCGAAGCCGCCGGATCGCGGGATCTTAAGAAAGAAAAAAAACAGGAAATGGCGGGGAAATAACGCCCCAGCGAGGCGATCGACCGCCCGCTCTCGAATTTTGAGCTGTCGAGGGCGGGTTTTCGGCTGAAATGGGGGTGTTACGTTGGGGTAAATCGTTTTGATGGAGTCTACGTCATGAGTGGCGATCGATCTCGATTTCCGATTTTCCCGACGTTAGCGGGAACGGGGGCAGCTTTAGCCCTGCTGTTAAGCGGTGGTGGCGTCGCCATCGCTGGCGTTTCTCCCAATACTTCTACTAACACCCACATCGCCCAATGGAACCTCTGCAACGATTACGGTTTGCGGGCGACTCGGGGGTTTGAAACCAACAACTTTTTCGTTTTTATCTGTTCGGCTTCGGATGGTTTGTATTACTTCAGTCGGGATAAAAACGACTACGGCGGTATGAGTAGTAACGGTTTAGATTGGCTGCCAGCGGTATCGGGACGAAATGAGATCTACTCGGCGAATAATGGCGCGTATTCCTACGTTTTAAGTCCCTATGACGGCACGTTTACCATTTACGAAGGAAACCGCGTGATTCAACAGGATAGCATTGTCGATAGTTGGTAAGCGCTCTCCAGGCGTTTGGCGAACGCTTATCACATTCAAGACGTTTTGTCAATACAAATTCTAAAACTGTTTCATAAACCGTCGATCGATCCAATCTTTCCACCACCACAACAGCCGCCAAGGTCCCAATCCCCAACTTCCCCGAGAAGCGATCGCCCGTCCGTCTCCCGTTCCAATCAACGCCAAAATCTGCTTTTGCGGAACGTAAGGACGCAGCGATTCCCCCTTCCCCAACCGTCGCAAGTTCTCGAACAGCGGTTCTCCCTGACGAACCGCGAACACCCCCGCTTTCGGACGAGGATGAGACTGCATCGTGGCGATGTCTCCAGCGGCGAAAATCTGGGGATGAGACAGGGATTGTAAGGTGTCGCCGACGAGGACGAAACCCGCCTCGTCTGTTGCTAAACCGGACGCTGCTAACCAGGATGGGGCGGAAGCTTGCGTGACCCAAAACAGGCGATCGCACCTTTCCTGTAACCCCGACTCGCAAATTACCTCAACCCCCGGTTTCACCGCCACCACGCTTTCGTTGAGATGCAGGCGAACCCCGTAGCGGAGGAGAAGTTCTTGCAGTTGGCGGCGGACAACGGGGGCGTGTCCCGACATCAACTCCGAACCGCGATGAAACAAATGTAATTGCAATTGGCGATCGAGGGTATAAGAAGACTGTCCCGCCGGCTGCAAAATGCGCTGCAACCGCGATCGCACGTTTAACGCCAGTTCGACGCCCCCCGCCCCACCGCCGACAATTCCCAAACTCAGCGGTTGCTGGGGATTGGCTTTCACAGTATCCAGCAGGCGATACCAATGTTGCAAAAAGTGGGAAACGGGTTTGGCGGGAATGGCGTGTTCCATCGCCCCCGGAACGCGGACGGTGGCGGGGGTACTCCCGATGTCGAGAGAAAGATTATCGAAAGGGATCGATCGCCCGTCTTCGCAGTGTACTGTATTGTGTTGTAAGTCTAGAGCGCTCGCTCGCCCCCGAACGAACCTCGCCCCGGCGAATTCCGCCAACGGTTTCAAATCGATATGGCAGTCGTCAAAGTTGTAAAATCCCGCGACGTGACCCGGTAACATTCCTGAATAGGGGGTTTTGTCCACGTCCGAAACCAAGGTCAAACGTAGATTGGGAGAAGGATGCAAGCCAAACTGTCGCAAGACGATCGCGTGGGTGTGACCCCCACCGACGAGAACCACTTCTCGGATAGCGTCCGACATGACCGATACATTCCCCGTTGTCTGTGATTTCGATCGTATCTTAAGAATTCTTTTCAGCCTATACTCAAATCCTGAGATCGTCTCACACCCGAGACTCACGCTGCAACCTCGGCAATCAGAAATGTCAGATCGCGATGTCGCTCCTCTCGATTCCATCCGTTTAGACGACGGGTCTCTTACCTGTACAGTCTTGTCACCTTCGATTTTGACAGATTCGCTCGTCGCGACAGCATCTGTCACCGGACAAGCGTACTATAAAGAATTAACGCGATATCTGACACGATCGCTCGAGATTGGCGGTGCCATTATCGGTGAAGTCGTTCAGTGGGACGAAACGCAACCCAAACGAGTTCGATCGCTATGTTTTTACAAAAACAGTGAAATCTGCGAGGCGATCGAATACGATGTTCTCTGTCTTCGGGGAAATCCTCCCCAACTCAGCTATACCGTCAGTCAAAACGACGAGTCGATATACTGCATTCCCAACGCGGCGATCGCATCATACACGCAAGGCAACGAACGCAACGCACGCACCCCCGACTGTTACTTGGGTTTAGCCCTACGCGATCCCAAAACCCACCGTTTTGTCAGTCACATCTGCATTTTTGACGATCGCCCCCTGACTCCGACCAAACGCCAACACGCCGAAACCCTGATTCGCCTGTTTGCAGCCCGTACCACCGCCGAACTCAAACGCCAGCAAGCCGAAACCCGAGAACGGGAAAAAATTCGACAACTCGAACAGACCCTCGACGCCCTGCAAAGAACCCAGTCCCAACTGGTACAAACCGAAAAAATTTCTAGCTTGGGACAACTCGTCGCGGGCGTTGCCCACGAAATCAATAACCCTCTCGGTTGTCTGTCGGGAAACCTCAAACATATCGAAGAGTACATCTGCGACCTCAGCGAACACCTCGAACTGTATCGCCAACACGTCCCCCAACCCGCCCCAGCCATTGAAGAACACGCGGACGATATCGACCTAGAATTTATCGTTGAAGACTTACCGCCGATGCTGGGGTCGATGAAAGTCAGCTTAGAACGCATTCAAGAAATCGTGACGTCTTTACGTCAGTTTTCGCGATTGGACGCTGACAAAACCCTCTTTGACGTTCGCGAAGGACTCGACAGTACCCTCGTGGTTCTCAAACACCGCCTCAAGGCCAACGAAACCCGCCCCGAAATTCAAGTGGTTCGCGAATACAGCGATTTACCTCCGGTTCCCTGTCGTCCCGGTCAGTTAAATCAGGTGTTTATGAATTTGTTATCGAACGCGATCGATGCCATCGAAGAATCGAACCAAGGACGCAGTTTCCGCGATATTCAAGACGATCCCAACCTGATTCGCATTCGGACCGAACGCATAACGGACGAACGGGGCGATCGCGTGGCGATTTGCATTGCAGACAACGGATGTGGCATTTCCGAAGCGGTCAAACCCCACCTGTTCGAGACCTTCTTCACCACGAAACCTACGGGAAAAGGAACGGGTTTGGGATTGTCCCTCAGTTATAAAGTCATTACGGAAAATCACGGCGGTACTCTGTCTTTTGAATCGACGAGCGATCGTGGTACGGAATTTATCATCGAACTTCCCATCGAATCGAGATGAGGCATCGCACTGAACGGAGAAATCGGCGAACGTTAGTAACCCTACATCAGTGTGGTTTAGGGCAATACAGTCGAATTCCCATCGCATCCAAATCTCTATAGATAGAAAATCTTTGAATCTATCTTCGGGTAGACTTCAGCGCGATCGACATTGGCTAGACTCATTTTAACTTGAACTATCCATCAAAAAATATGTTTTTCAATAGTTTGGCCGATCTCGTCCGCGTTGTCGTCGTCGGGATCTTGTCTTATGTCTCACTCATTTTGCTATTACGAGTTTCGGGGAAACGAACCCTCTCCAAAATGAACGCCTTCGATCTCGTCGTCACTGTTTCTCTGGGTACAATTATCGCCACGACGATGCTTTCAAAAGAAGTGGCGTGGATTGAAGGAATGTTCGGCCTGTGCGTTCTCGTGGGAATGCAATATTTAATTGCATGGTTGTCCGTGCAGTCGCAGGGTTTCCGCCAACTGGTAAAAAACGAACCGACGCTTCTATTTCACCAAGGAAATATGCTCTCCAACGCACTCGTTCAGCAGCGAGTGGCCGCAGGAGAAGTTCGAGCCGCCATTCGTAACGCTGGCATTTCCCATACAGAAGAAGTAGAAGCCGTCATCCTCGAAACCGACGGAACGTTGAGCGTTCTCCCCAAAAGCGATCGCCCCTCCGACACGTTTATCTCCGATGTTTCCAATGGCTCGACCGTTTCTGTGTAATGGGAAATTCGCTGAAGTGCGCGATCGCCTAACGCCTTCACGCACTTCCTCCAGCGTAATCCTACCGAAAATTTTGGGGTTATACGGAATCCGAATCTCAAATACTGGTTTTGCCCAACCCGACAAGTCCCTCTATCCCCCCAACCCCCCTCTTCTTTGGGGGGCTAAGGGGGGATGTGGTGAAGACTTCTTGAAACCTAGCTTATCGGGAAAGGATGGAGTATTAGAGCCTCGCCATTACAGCGAACAGTCAACAGTGGACACTGCTCACTGCTCACTGAAAAAGCGGTGGGACATAGCTTAGAGGCTAGGCTTTCCACCGGGAAGTGGTTAAACTCCGGCTCCTCTATGACCCGAGAATCATGGTGGCTTTAGCCGATGAGTGTCAAATTGCCAAAACGCGAGTCAAAAACGCCCACTTGTCCGCAACTTCCTCAATCCGTTTCGCTGTGGGTTTTCCAGCCCCGTGACCGGCTTTCGTTTCAATCCGAATCAAAATCGGGTTGTCCCCCGCATCCGCCGCTTGCAACGCCGCTGCAAACTTGAAACTGTGGGCGGGAACCACGCGATCGTCGTGGTCTGCGGTGATTAACAACGTCGCCGGATACGCCGTTCCCGGTTTGACATTGTGCAACGGCGAGTAAGCGTACAACGCCTTAAACTCCTCCGGGTCGTCTGGCGAACCGTAATCGGAACACCACGCCCAACCGATCGTAAACTTGTGGAAACGCAACATATCTAACACCCCGACTTCAGGAATCGCCGCCGCAAACAAATCGGGACGTTGCGTCATACAAGCCCCCACCAGCAAGCCGCCGTTACTTCCACCGCCGATCGCAAGCTTGTCCGAAGACGTATATCGCCGATCGATCAGCCACTCCGCCGCTGCGATAAAGTCATCGAAAACATTCTGTTTGTTCAGTTTGGTTCCCGCTTGATGCCAAGTTTCACCGTATTCGCCGCCACCTCGCAGGTTGGGAATCGCCAAGACGCCGCCGAGTTCCATCCACACCAGCAGTCCCACAGAAAACATCGGCGTTAGGGAAATGTTGAAGCCGCCGTAACCGTAAAGATAGGTGGGATTGTTTCCGCTGCGATCGATCCCTTTCTTGTGAACGATAAACATCGGAACGCGGGTTCCGTCTTTGCTGTGGTAGAAAACCTGCTGGGTTTCGTACTCGTCGGGGTCGAAATCTACCGTCGGTTGGCGGAAAACGGTACTTTCCCCCGTCGTCATGTCGTAGCGGTAAATCGTCGTCGGCGTGGTAAATCCGGTAAAACTGTAAAAAGTTTCCGTATCTTCGGGTTTTCCACCAAATCCCCCCACGGAACCGATATCGGGAAGTTCGACTTCTCGAACCAAAGAACCGTCGAGGTCGAAAATCTGAATTTGACTGCACGCGTCTTTGAGATATTCCACCACGAACTGACGGTTGAGAACCGACACGAATTCCAGGGTGTTTTCTCCTTCGGGAAGGATTTCCCGCTGGTGTTTCGTCACCGTGTCGATGCTGATGAGGCGGTAGCGGGAGGCGTCGCGATCGGTTCGGAACCAGAAAATATGACCGTCATTTCCGACAAAATCGTATTGTGCCTCGAATTCGGGAATCAGTTCGACGATCGCCGATTCGGGATCTTGTAAATCTCGGTAGAAAATCAGGTTTTTCGGTTCGGTTCCCCGCCAAACGGCAATAATTAAATAGCGTCCGCAGTCGGTGACGAAGCCGCTAAAGCCCCATTCTTTCTGGTCGGGGCGATCGTACACCAACAAATCTTCCGATTGCGGCGTTCCAATGCGGTGATAGTAGAGTTTTTGATAGTAGTTAACGTCTTCGTACTGGGTCTCTTCGTTTGGGGGATCGTAGGCACTATAGAAAAAACCGTGGCTGTCGTGAGTCCAAGACGCCCCGGAAAATTTACTCCACTTCACCAAATCTGGTAAATCTTTACCCGTTTCCACATCGCGAACGTGCCATTCTTGCCAGTCTGAACCGGAGGAAGAGAGGGCGTAAGCCAACAAGTTTCCATCTTCACTAACGGTATAGTTGTTGAGGGCAACCGTTCCGTCTTCGGAGAGAGTATTGGGATCGAGAAGGACGCGAGGTTTACCGTCGAGGTCGTCGAGAACGTAAAGAACGCTTTGGTTTTGCAATCCGTCGTTTTTGAAATAAAAATAGCGGCGATCGCGTTTAAACGGTGTTCCGTATTTTTCGTAATTCCAAAGTTGAGTAACGCGCTCTTTGAGTTTTGAACGGTCTTCGATATTTTCGAGAAAACCAAAAGTCAGTTGATTTTGTGCCTCGATCCACGCCCGCGAATCGTCGGAATCGGGGTCTTCTAGCCAGCGGTAGGGGTCGCTAATGGCTGTACCGTGATAGGTATCGACTTGTTCGATGGTTTTCGTTTGCGGATATTCAAATGGCATAAGGTTCGATAGAAATTTCGGCTTGTTTCTACTATAGCAATTCTATTTTAAAAATGTATTTTATGAGTCTATTTTAGACGAAAAACAATCCAAAGTAAATTATTTAAAAGTGCCAAAAACTCCTATCATATCGTTTATTTAAACCGCCAGAGATTCTCAAGCCTGGGTAAATCTCAAAAATCTAAATTAATCGAACGAGCGGCTGTTGGGTTCCACTTCGTTCCACCCAACCTACGCGAAGGTTATGTTTTTAAGGTGAAATGCACCCCAAAACTCTCTGTGTTCTCTGTGTCTCTGTGGTGAATTATCCAAACCATCGATTCTCAACGAATTCCGTAGTAGCCGCATTGTATACAACACGGCTACCAAATTTATGACTAATCTTGTTGCGTTGAAAATTGATAGGCTCCGATAAAAGATAAGACGATCGCCACCACCAATAACACCGGAAGACTAAACCAGGTAAAATTAGAAAGCGAGTCGTAAGCTGCCGATCGCAATCCGACGCTGGTATAAGTTAACGGCAAACAAAACACCACCACTTTTAAAGCAGCGGGGAGCGTCGCTGGATCGAAAAACGTCGCGCCTAAAAACGACATGGGGACGATCAGAAAATTATTGAGCAAACCGACGCTTTCGATGGACTTCACGTTTAAGCCAATGATGACGCCCAAACCAGAAAATACAGCGCAGTTTAAAACTAAAACCAGCAAAAACAGCGGGTTGAAGAAACTCCAAATCACCGAAAAACCGCCCCCTGAAAAGCCGAGAAACAAGACAGAAACCACCATCACCGAAACCGAGGTCATCAGTCCCCGGACGATTCCAGCCATCATTTTACCCAGGTGCAACGCCAGAGGATGAACCGGGAGCAGCAGGATTTCTTCAAAGGTTTTACTGTAAAGGCGTTCGCCGCAAATAGAGAAAGTCGTTCCGCCGAAGCTAATGGCCATCGACGACAGCGCCACCATTCCCGGTAAAATAAACTGTAAGTAACTGCTGTAATCGCCACCGATCGCAGTGCCGGGACGAATGGAACTCCCCAATCCTAAGCCAAAAGCGACGATGTAAATCAGCGGCGAGACGAGGCCGGAAGCCGCTACTTGAGCGACGCGAACTCGTAAATCGAGCCAGTCTCCCCACAATACCGTCAAGCTGTCTTCCCAGAGGGTACTGAGAGAGTCGTCGTTTAACCACTGATGGAGATAACTGAGTTTGAAAGACTGTTGGAGGTTCACGGGTTTGTTGGTTGAGTGCGATCGAAATTTCGTAACACTACTTAATATACGAAAAATTCGATCGCCCTTGGAACGAAACCCCTCTCAATCTTGAGATTTTTCCGTCTCCTCCTCGTCTTCCTTCGGTTGAGTGTCCTCGGCGGCGGGTGAATCGGTCTGGCTCGTCAACTCGATTTCCAAAGATAGGTTTTCCGTCTCTTGCTTCTCGGGCTGCGAGTCGTCTGAGGAGGGCTTCACGCGACGAATGGGAAGGTTCGCCGTCAGCGACGTCATGCGTTTGTCGCTTTGAAGGGCGAAATTCAACCCTTCCGTATCGAGTTCGACGTAACGAGAGACGACATCGAGAATTTCTTTCTGCATCGCCTCGATCGTGGCAGCGTTCAAATCGACGCGATCGTGCGCGATGACGAGTTTGAGCCGTTGCTTGACATCGTTACGACTGTTTTTTTTGCGCGATCGCGGCCACAATCGGGCGAGCCATTCCATGAACATCAGCCAGTAATACGAGTAAAAACTAGAGAATTCGAGTGGTCAGTATCTTTCGCAGACGCGATAAAAATCCTTCTGGCGGCGTCGTCAGTTCCAAAAAGTCCACCGTTTCTCCTTCCAAACGACGGGCGATGTTATCGAAGGCTTGTCCGGCGAGAGACGGTTCTTCCGACAAGACTAAGGGTTCCCCTCGGTTCGTCGAGACGATCACCCGTTCGTCGTCAGGTACGATTCCCAACAACTCCACTGCCAACAATTCCCGAACGTCTTCGACAGACATCATATCGTTGGCTTCCACCATCTCCGGGCGAATGCGGTTGACGATAAGGCGAATTTTGCGAATTCCGTTGGCTTCGAGCAATCCCACCACGCGATCGGCATCGCGAACGGCGGCGATTTCCGGTGTCGTCACCACGATCGCTTCTCGAGCGGCAGAAACCGCGTTTTGAAATCCCTGTTCGATTCCCGCTGGAGAATCGACGATAACGTAATCGAACTTTTTCGCCAACGCCATCACCAACTGTTTCATTTGAGCGGGACTGACGGCATCTTTCATGCGGTTTTGGGCCGCCGGAAGTAAGGCGAGTTGGCTGTGGCGTTTGTCTTTGACTAACGCTTGATCGAGCCGACATTCTCCGGCAATGGCTTCGACCGCCGTATACACGACGCGGTTTTCTAATCCTAACAGGAGGTCGAGGTTCCGCAACCCGAAATCGGCATCGACTAAAACGACTTTACGGTTTCGTTTTGCCAGTGCCATGCCGAGGTTAGCGGTGGTTGTGGTTTTTCCCACCCCGCCTTTGCCAGAGGTGATGACAATAATGCGACTCATTACGCGGTAACGATAAAAACTAAACGGTCAGGAGGAGAGAGTTGCCTCTAGGTCGATCCCGTCCACTGGCGTACAGGTCTCAATGTACCATCTGTGAGGGCGACATCGGGCAGTGACTTCGGGGTGCGACGAGCGATCGAAGGGGCGATCGCGTCAATTTTCTGGGGAAACGGCAGCCGTCGGGCGAACGAAATCCGCCGCTCGACTAATACGAATGCCGTGGGGAGTGATGTAAGCCACTTCAGGATAGTATTGACTGGGTTTATCGGATGGCGCACGGGCTACCGAATCTGCGATGCGAATCTGCGTCGGCTCCATTTGTAACGCCATGATGAGAGATTGGGGGTTTCCGGCGGCTCCAGCGTGAGCGACACCGCGCAACCGACCCCAAATGAGGATATCGCCTTCTGCAATCACCGCTCCGCCGGGGTTGACGTCACCGACGAGAACCACGTTACCGGGATGGCGGATTTCCGTCCCCGATCGCAGGGTGGTATGGAGATATAGCGGTTCGGCGAGAGCCGTTGCGGAAAGTTCGGAGGTTTGTTGCAGTAAGTCTTGAGCTAGGGGTTGTTCGACGGAATAGCCAGCAGTGGCAGCGGCGACAGCGGTTTGACGCCGACGGGTAAAGACCCGTTCGAGTTTGAGTTGTGCTTGGCTGAGGGCGTCGTCGAGTTCTTGCAGTTGGCGACTGTCGAGGAGGCGATCGCCAGCCACGACTCGAACGCGGGTGTTGGGTTGCCAAGAGCGATCGCTGGCTTGCAGGCGGTGTTTGAGTTGTTGCCATAACTCCTGCCACGTCAACTCTCCGGCGGTGTCGCTGTCGCTTTGAGGTGGAAGGTGAACGACGAGATTTCCGCCATCGCTTTTGAGGCGGATTTGTTGGTGCAGGTTGAGTCCTCCCGACTGAGTCGATTCGGCCGTGTCAGTCAGCTCGGAGGAGACGTCGCGATCGGTGGGAGTTGGAGAATCGGAAACCATACAAGGTTCAGTAGCGTTGTTAGGTTGAGGTATAACAGGATACGGCAGATACTTCAATTTCGGATTCTATCTTAGCGCGAGCGGCGAGACGCAAGCGATTTACCTTCACGAAGCATCGGGGGTTGCCTGACTGGAAAAAAACGTGCTGAAAAAACTGGGTAGATCGGGATGATTTTTCGGCAGCCGATCGCTTACAATCTAGTTTTAGGTTGAATCATGAATCTTAAATATCGATCGCACAATAGATCTGTAAAATCTTGGATAGCTTTTTTCATAAATTATTGCTCGGACAAAATTGGAATCGAACTGTTTTTTGATTCTTGTTATTTTTTGAGATCGTTAATATAAACTGAATAACCGCAAGCCAAAAAATAAATCAGTCGAATATTGAAATTTTATTTCAGCAATAAAAAATGAACTTTAAATCTGTTTTGAATTGACATTAGGAATATCGTTCAAACGTTTCTAAAAATAAATACAATTGAAAACACAAATCCATCGAGATTCTAAAATGCAAATCAAGATACCATAATTAGCGATCTAAGATTTATCTTGAATCGATCGCAATCAAAAGCAGAAAACCCAGATTTTAGCATCATGAATCATAAATAATATCTATATTGATTTTTTTAAATTGGTATTTTAAAGAGATTAATTGTGTTGGATCGAATCTTAAAAAATCCTGTAACGTTCGATCTCGGTTTCAATCGTGTGGCCGCCGATCGATCGCCCTGTTTTCAAAATTGCTGACTCCTGCACGAAGCGCCTATAATGACACCATCCAACGCGGTTTACTCCAGACGCCCATATGACGAACCCATCCGGATTCGACCTTCAGGCGAACGCTTCATCGTCGCAACCGGACACCGACTCGACCCCTGAGACGGTGACGGGTTCCACTACTGAAGCGTCTTCTCCTCCCCCACAACCGCAAGCAGCCCCGCCTCAACCGCCCCTGGGACAGCGCGTCAAGCAGTGGGTCGCGGGGATGTCCTCCCGTTGGTTGGGAATCTCCCCAGAATATAAAAAAGGAAATCGCTGGTATCAATCTCGCCAGTACGAAAACGCTGTGGTTTGCTACGATCGCGCCCTCCAACTCAACCCGCGATTTCGTCCGGCGTGGTTGCGGCGGGGTCAAGCCTTAGCCAAACTCAACCGCAACCGCGAAGCCCTCGCCGCCTACGATCGCGCCCTGCAACTCAACGCCAACGACGTTTGGGTATGGTTGCTGCGGGGTCGCCTGTTAGAACGAATGCAGCGGTACGAAGAATCGATCGCCTCCCTCGATCGCGCTACCCAAATCCAGGCGAACCGCTACGAACCTTGGTATTACCAAGCCCGAGGCTTCGCGGAACTGCGGCGATACAACGACGCCATCGACGCTTATCGCCAAACCTTACGCCTCAAGCCCAACCTCCTCCCCGCTTGGAATCACCTGGGGGATTTACTCGTCGAAACTCGTCAGTTGGCCGAGGCGGCGATCGCCTATCGCAACGCCACGCAACTGTCCCCCCAAGATTGGACGCTGTGGCTGAAATTGGCGCAGTGCGAGGAATACCTTCAAGAGTACGATCGCGCCCTCGTCGCCCTCGATCGCGTCTTACAACTCCAACCCGAACGAGTCGATTTGTGGCTGACGCGGGGACGCCTCCTCGAAGCCCTCCAACGCTACACGGAAGCGATCGCCACCTACGATCGCGCCATCGGACAGCAACCCAACGCCGTCGAACCCTGGATTCTCAAAGGGATGGCCATGCGCCATCAATGGGGAGAAGCGGCGGTGGCGTGTTTCGATCGCGCCTTGGAACTCCAGCCCGACTCCGCGCAAGCTTGGTACGGTAAAGGCGTCGCCCTCTACGACAGTCAAAAATACACGGAAGCCCTCGAAGCCTTCGACAAATCCACCCATCTCAACCCCGATTTCGCCCCCAGTTGGCTGGGACGGGGAAAAGTCCTCTACCTCCTCAACCGCGATCGCGACGCCATTATCGCCTTCGACAACGCCATTCAAATTCAAGCCGATTACGCCGAAGCCTGGTACTATCGCGGCGAAGTCTTGACCGACTTGCAGCGGTACGACAATGCGATCGCCGCTTACGATAAAGTGGTACAGGTGGCGCTACCCGTGGATATGTGGGCGTATCGGGCGCTGCTGGAACGAGGCGACTGTCTCGAAAAACTCCAACGCTACGACAAAGCGATCGCCACCTACGACAAAGCCCAAGAACTCCAACCGACTCAGATTTCCGTTCGCCTCAAACGAGGAACCCTCCTCGAACGGTTAGAACGCTACGAAGAAGCCCTCAACACCTACGATTTGGCGTTGACGTTGTGGCCCGATCACCTTCCCCTGTGGTTGAAACGCAGTGAAGTGCTGTTAAAACTGATGCGCTACCCAGAAGCCCTCGCCACGATCGATCGCGCGATTCAGCTACAACCGGGGAATTACGACGCCTGGGTGCGACGCTGCGACATCCTCGAACAACTCCATCGTCCCCTCGAGGCGATTCGTTCTTACGGTATTGCAGAAAAACTCAGCCCCAACGTCGCCGAAATCCAACAGCGACGAGACGCGATGGTGCAGAGTCTCCAACCCGAGGGAAATGCTGAAACCCTCGATGACTCGTGACGTTTCTCGAGTTTGAGAGACCGATCGTTTCCAGCGATCGCGTTTCTGCGCTAGTATAAATTGCTACATTCGTATTTATCGCTATTGACAGCTAAGGTGCGGGTTCCCGTGACTCAATTTACTCAAACAGACGATATTCGCAGCGACGACTGCGCTAGGGCGCTCGATATCTACGAAGCGGCGTTTCCCGCCCGAGAACGGGTCGGTCGAGACAAGGTTCTCGATCGCATCGCTCGGGGCGTTTACGAACTCTGGCTCGGAAAAGACGGCGATCGCGTCGTCTTCATGACCATTCTTTATACACTCAAAGACAGCGATCTCGTTCTCCTCGGTTACATCGCCACCGACGCCGCCTATCGCAATCGCGGTATCGGATCGGCGTTCTTAAAAGACGTGTTGAAACACTTGCGATCGCGCGATCGCTACCTCCTCATCGAAGCCGAACGCCCGAACGACGAAGATACATTTTCCACTCGACGGCTGGAGTTCTACCGTCGTCTCGGAGCGAAATTCCTCGAAAACGTACGTTACATTCTGCCACCGTTGGCTGGGGATACCCCCACAGAAATGTTGTTGGCGATCGCACCGGGATATCGCACTGAAACCCTCCCTCAAGACCGAGTACGACACCTGTTAACGCAACTCTACATCGAAGCCTACGACCGCTCTGCTGACGATCCGCTTCTACAGCTTTGTTTGGCGTCGGTTCCCGACATCGTGCGTCTCGTGTAAACGAGAAATCGGGGTTAGAGTGGAGTTTGGGTCGATCGCTGGAATTGCCATGTTTTCCCAGAAAACCTATTCCGTCGAACTGTATTTCGACGAAACTTCATCTGAGAGAATTCGACGCCTCTGGGCGCAAGTGCGATCGCTCGCCTCGGGAACGCCATCGCGATTTCACTCCCGTCCTCACGTGAGTCTCGCAGTTCTCGAAGCCGGAAACGTTTCCGAACTATCAACCTTGGTCTCGACGGTTGCAATGCGCGAAGCGAGTTTCGAGTTGCAATTTTCCGCTGTTGGGGTGTTTCCCACCAACGCAGGAGTCGTATTCCTCGCTCCCGTCGTCACCGAACCGTTGTTAAAATTGCATCGGCGATTTCACCAACAGTTAGAAAATGTGGGTGCGACTTCGATCGAATACTACAAGCCCGATCGCTGGGTGCCTCACTGTACCATCGCGCAACATCTCAAACCCCACGAAATCGTTAATGCCATCGACATCGTGCGATCGAGCGATCTGTTCGATAAAGTGACCGTGTGCGAAGTCGGACTCGTCGAAGCCTCTCCCGTGCGATTGGTGTGTTCGTTACCGTTGAACCGTCAGATGTGCGATCGCCGAGAACCTTGAGTTAAGCAAGGCTCGATTTGCCCGAACCTCTCCCGCTCCGGCTATGCTGGCAGTGTCGCCCCTCCTTGACTCCTGCGCCAGCTCTCCGAACTCGCTATGTCTCCTTCCCCGCCGTTTGACAAAACCCGCGATAACATCGCCGTCGTTCTCAAGCGATTCACCTTAAAAAAACTGTCAGAAAACTTTCTCGATTCGGGAAAAGCCGAGCCTTACATCGTCTCTGTGGCGATCGATAGTAACAGTCTCACCGTACCGGCGATCCATTTCAACGCGCTTCCGTTTCCTAACGTCCGCAAAGGCGACACGGTTAGCTTTGACGGACAGGGACATTTAATTTACGGTCCCGCCCATCCGGGGGCTTTCGTCGCCTATTCTATTCTGTTTATGGAATCCGATAGCAACCTGCGAAAACTCGGTACGGTCGTCGAAGATGTCGTGCGATCGCACGCCTCGAACGCAGGACTGAAAGCGACCTTAGCCGCCGGGTTGTCCTCTGCACTCGCCGCCGCCTTAGTGGGTAATCTCATCGGTGTCGTAGCGGGTGCGTTGAAGCATAACAAAGACGACGAGCTGTTTCGACGGAGCGGAACGCTGTTACGAGACGTGACGCCAGCCTTCGATATTCTCAGAACTTATGAGAGCGGTAACGAGTATATCGACTGTCAGACGGCGATCGTGCCGTTGAGGGTCTCAAACCACCTCGGAACGTCCGTGCGCCGCGTGACACTTTAGAGTCGCGATCGCTCCTAAGACTCGTTAAAAGACTTACGAACCGCCCAGCGTTTTTTCCACTGCGTTGTCGGTTCGCGATCGCTGGTTTCCTGTTCGGCTTGGCGGCGTTGTCGGATAGTTTCAGCGCAGTCAGACAACGTCGGATCGCGATAGGGAACGGCGGCGCGAGTTTGCAAGTGTTCCCGTTCCCGTTGCGACAGCGGCTGAAGGTGGCGATCGCTCCAACTGGCCACCGTTCCCGGTGTTTTCCGCCCTACTGGAACCGTCGAACCGACCTTCAACCCTACTTCGATTAACGCCGATCGCACGGACGCCGCACAGGAATACGTCGCGAGATACCCCGTCGGCTTCAAGCAGTCAGCGACGTACTGTAAAAACTCCACCGTCCACAGTTGCGGACAAGTCGGTGGCGAAAACGGATCGAGAAAAATCGCGTCAGCGCGAAATCCCGACTCGTACACCTCTACGATCGTCTCTCGGGCGTCCCCCAGCCACAGTTTCCCGCGAAATCGAACGTCTTCAAACTCCCGGTGTCGGGCGATTTCTGCTAAACGCCACTGAACGTCGTTCGACCAGGTGTCGAGAAGGTGGTGGGTGACAGCAGCCGGGGCAACAGTTGCGTCAGACTCCAACCCCATCCAAACGACTTGACAGTAGGGATTTTCTCGCCAAATGGTTTCGAGGGCAGCGGCGGTATTGTATCCCAAACCATAGCAAATATCCAGAAGATAGACGACGGGTTTTCTGGCTCGATCGGGCAAAAATGTCGATCGAACGAACTTGGACTCAGCTTCTTGTTTGGCGCCGTGGTGCGAGTGAAAAAATTCACCAAATTCGTCGGAATAAAAGGTTCGAGATCCGTCTGCTGTCGAGTGAGGTGAAAACGGTCGTATTAGCGAAACCCGGTCAATTCCAGGTCGATCGATCGAGTCGGGCATTGGATACAGTTCAAAAGATGGCGAGATCGTCAAACAAACCGTATCTCATTTTCTGACGAGCTGTCACTTTTCGGGTGCAAATTTCACGCAATTTTGCGAAATGTTTTTTGTTTTAAATATTTTTAATGTTTTGTAAATAAATCGCACACCAATCGAGAGGAGTTGTTTAGGCGATCGAGGCATAAAACCCATTCAAACTACAATTATAAGGGGTTTCAGACATCCAGGTTGCGAAGAAGCGATCGCACGCGATCGCTTGGCAATTTCAGCCTATTTTAAAAAATATCGAACAAATTCCAACACGATCGAATAGAAAAACCTTTCTCC
>NZ_JAQNCQ010000314.1:0-10540 GCF_028368005.1 Geitlerinema sp. CS-897
CACGCTCAGATGGGGTAAGATGGTGATGGCTCATTGGTTCGATCTTCAATTAGGTAATTATTCATGAAAGATCGAAGTATAGCCGATGAGCCTTTATTCGTAAACCCACCGGTGTTGCATTTCATTTTTGAATCGGCGGATATTTTTTTTAGAAGAAGTCGATAGAATTTCGTTCCGCTTCGCGAACGACCAATTCCCAGGATTCTTGAGAAATATGCCGATATTCAGAGCCTTCAACGTATTGACGTCTGCAGTCTTTGCATTTAAGTCCCTGCTTTTCATAATAAGTATGACCATTTTTGACGTGATGTTCACTTTCGTATTGGGGACAAATTATAAGCCAAAATCACAGAATAATCTTTTTATCGTTACTGTATAATACTACCTCAAACAGTATAAAAAATGTAACAAATTGTTAGATCGGGTTGACATCTCGCTCCTGTAAGGCTCGTATAAAATATAGCTGCGAAACGTCAACATTTCCAGCTTCTCAATCGTGCAATGTACCGTTTAGAATTGAGATGAACTTGCGACCCAGAAAATCGCTCGGTTGTTTCCAAAAGATTCAGTCCAAAAATTTCAGCCCCTAAAGTTAAAAGTTCTCTGACGTCATATGCAACGAGATCGAGACTCCAGCAATTTCGACAACACGGGACAGAAACACCGCAACGTCAACTTCAGCATGGCGACAGAAACACCTGAATCGTCAGAACTCGAAGCTGTCTCGATCGCTAGTTACCCCACTGTCAAGTCAATTCATCCATTTTCTGGGTTTCCCAAGCGTGAATCTATGCATCTATTTATTTGGGACGAATCTCTCGAAGTGGGGATTCCGTCGATCGACAACCAACACCGACATCTCGTCGAACAATTGTCCCTGCTACTCGAAACCCTTTACCAACACAAAAGTAAGGGGCAAGTCGAAGCCATCTTTAAATTTTTAGCACTCTATCTCGACAGTCACTTTCACTTTGAAGAACGATGTATGGCTGCCTATCAATGTCCGGCGGCTCGACAAAACTGTATCGCTCATATTTACCTGCGTCGGACGCTACAAAAGCTCGAAGATCGATTTCAGCGGGAGGGGGTCAGCGTTGCCTTAATTGAGAACGTTCGACACCACCTGTACGATTGGTTCCTCGACCACATTCGCACGATCGACGTTCAGCTCAAGCGTTCGGCGCTAACCCCGAAAGTCGACACTGGAGATCCGACGAATTTTCCAATCCCTCACACTCGATCGCAGTAGCCGAACCCCACGATATCTCGCCTTTCGAGTCCGAGAAGACTTCGATCGCCAGCGTTCCCGACCGAAGAGTTTTGGCGTGACAAATTGTAAGGTTTTATGCGATCGCAGACAGAAGAATACCAGAGAAACGAAGACACAGAATAAAGTAGTAATAGAGCCAAGACTCTCCGGAAGCGTTGTCTCGAGCAGAGGCGCTAACCTTGCAGTTAGCCCTCACTCGCTTATCACAGGGGTACATCGGGTCTACTTTCGGTTGTCCGTCCGCAGTGCGACCTGAAGAGAGACCGTCAAAAAACGCGACCTCAAAACTGGACTTCTAAGCCGGACGTTCGGACGGGGCGTTCTGAAGCAACTCGCACGGGGGAAAGGCTGCACCAATACTGACACTCGCGATCGGCTACACGATCCTCGGTTTCAAAGTCCGTTGCAATCCGTCCTCGTTTCTTTGACTGGGTTTGTTGAATGGTTCGCTTTCCCTCACCCGCTCAGCCTGCAACAATACTCGTTGTTGACGACGACCCGACGAACCGCCGGTTGTTGCAACACCTGCTGTCTCAACACGGCTACAGGGTGAAGGTAGCCTCGAGCGGTCGAGAAGCTCTCGAGACGATCGCAGAAGAACTGCCCGATCTGATTTTGCTCGATATTCTCATGCCGGACGTCGACGGCTTGGAAACCTGTCAGGCGTTAAAAGCCGATCCCAACACTCGCGACGTTCCGGTCATCTTCTTGAGCGCCCTTCACGAAACCTTCGACAAGGTGAAAGCCTTCGATGTCGGTGGGGCCGATTACGTGACCAAACCCTTTGAAGTGGCAGAGTTACTCGCCCGCATTCGCCATCAAGTGCGGTTGCGAGGGTTGCAGGTATCGTTGCAAGAGCAAAACGATCGCCTCGGACGAGAAATTGAAGCCCGATGTCGGATGGAAGAAGAACTCGGATTGTTGTTGCTGGCGACACGGGCGATCGAACGAGCGTCTACCGTTGAAGAGGCACTGACGGCAGCCCTACGGACGATCGGACATACGATCGGCGCGTCGGCGGCGCAAGCTTGGCAACCCGATGCAGAGGGGACTAGACTCGAGCGAACCTGTCGTGTCGTTCTCGATCCTCATCGCTCGTCCGTAGGGGAGACCGACGAGGGCGATCGCGCGACCGTTGCCAAAGGCGAAGGACTTCCCGGCCGCGTGTGGCAGTCTCGCTGTCCCGAAATCGACGAGATGAACGGAAGCGGCGGGATGTTGGCGGTTCCCGTGTTGCAACGAGAGGGATTGACGGCCGTGTTGCTCTTTACTGATTGCTCGATGGGCGATGGAGACTGTTCTGGCAATCTCGAGTTGGTGGGATCGGTGGCGTTGCAACTCGGAGCCGCTATCGGTCAGAAACAAATGGAGAGCCAGTTAAAGGAAACAGAGGAACGCTACCGTCGGTTAGTGGAAAACGCCGCCGAGGGGATTTATCAATCGACGCCGATGGGACGGTATTTGAGCGTCAATCCGGCACTGGCGCGGCTGTACGGGTACGATTCCCCCGAGGAACTCGTGGCAGCGATCGAGAATATCGATCGCCAAATTTACGTCGATCCCCAACAGCGTCGCGAGTTCGTCGAACAAATCGAACGGGAGGGAGTCGTTTCGGACTTCGAGTCGTTGGTGTACCGCCGCGATCGCTCGGCCTTGTGGATTTCTGAAAATGCCCGCGCCGTCCGCGACGATCGGGGAAATTTGCTGTACTACGAAGGGATCGTCTCCGATATTACCACCCGCAAACTCGCTCAGGAAGCCTTGAAGTTTCAGAAAGAGCAAACCGAACAACTGCTGTCGAATATTTTGCCGACCGCGATCGCCGAGCGTCTGCAAACGGGTCAGGGAACGATCGCCGACAGTTTCGACGAGGCGAGTATTTTGTTCGCCGATTTGGTAGGTTTTACGAAGTTCGCCGCCCGCAAAACTCCCAAGGAAGTGGTAGAAATTCTTAACTGGATTTTCAGTCAGTTCGATCGCCTCTGCGAACGGTACGGGTTGGAAAAGATTAAAACTATCGGCGATGCGTACATGGTAGCCGGAGGCGTTCCCGTCCCCCGTCCCGATAGTATCGAGGCGATGGCCGATTTGGCGCTGGCGATGCAAGAGACTCTCAAGCGGTTTTGTCAGGAAACGGGGGAACCGTTGCAGTTGCGCGTGGGGATTCATTTGGGGCCGGTGGTGGCCGGGGCGATCGGTTTGAGCAAGTTCGCTTACGATCTGTGGGGAGATACGGTCAATACAGCTTCTCGTATGGAATCGAACGGTATTCCCGGCCGCATTCAAGTTACGGAGGCCGTGCGCGATCGCCTGCAAGATCGTTTTGAATTCGAGCGACGAGGCAAAATTGATGTGAAGGGAAAAGGGGAGACGATCGCGTATTTTCTGTTGTCTCGTAAGGTGAGGGACTCTGCCTCGTCGTCGTTGCCGAAAACGTGGGAATAGGGCGATCGCGGTCGAAACGCCAACTTTATAATTCTATAAAACCATAAGATTGAGTGGGTTTAACTCGATTCTCGCGCTCGCAAGAGAATTTAACAAAAACTGAGCGACCGACGATACTACAATATCGCGATCGTTTATAGTTTTTGATATAATAAAATAGACATCTCTCTCAAAAACTGGAGAAGCTAAAATGGAAATTTCCTGCTTATTTATAGGTTGTTTTTTGAAGTGAAATAAAAGTGTTCGATCGCCTAACGATCGTTTTATTTTTTTGACTATAAAACTATATTTCACTGTCAAACAATCAAATTCGATTGAGGCAAAACAACTCGATTTTAGATAGTTGAGTCGTGAGCGATTGTCAAAAACATATTGCGATCGTCTTTCTTTAACGTTATCAATTAAACTCAAAAATATTTTCAATAGGTTTTAGTGTTTCAAGAATGTCGCTTTAATAAGCTATACAAAGAGAGTTTTGCAACTTAATTGTTTGAAATTTTGAATTTTCCCAAACCCAAATTTCAACTGTATTAACAATATAAACTATGGCTGGGATATACAAGATCGATTTCAAATAGACACGACGAATTACCGAATGCTAAGCTCTAGAAAATTTATGTGACACTATAAAGGGTGCATCTCAAAAATGTAAATTCATCGGAGACAAGCTGACCTACTCGATCGATCGGCTGTTGGGTTCCACTCCGTTCCACCCGTGGACGGCAGCGTTGCCGAAGTCCAACCTACTCAGAGGTTCGTATTTTTACATCCATGGAGATACACTCACTATAAAATATAATGAGATTGAAAACCTCGAACTATACTATTTTTAAAATTTTTCACGTTTTACAAGATTTTGAAATACAATGTTTTTCAACAAAATGTCGTCGATCGATTTAGCAAAGCTTATTTTCAAAAAAATCGCTCGCGAATTTACTCAAACGGGATAATGCTCGGTCTACGGTATCGCAACCCTCCAATCTTCGACCGAACGCGACCTTTCATCTATTCGTTTTATCGCGATAAGCACCGCAGCCTATGAACTCGGTGGATTTACCTCAAACGACCCCCAAAACGATTCAGGCGGACATCTTAGTCGTAGACGATACCCCTGCTAACCTCACGCTGTTACGCCAGATGCTGTCGGCGCGAGGTTACCGCGTGCGCGTGTCTCGAAGCGGGGAACTCGCTTTAAAATCCGCCCTGTCCCGACCTCCCGATTTAGTCCTGTTGGACATTAAAATGCCCGATATGGACGGTTACGCGGTCTGTCGCGCCCTCAAAGACAACCACCACACCCGAGACGTTCCGATCGTGTTTTTGAGCGTCGTCGAATCGATTTCCGACAAAGTCGAAGCCTTTCGTCTCGGCGGTGCCGACTACATCACCAAACCCTTTCAAAGCGAAGAAGTCTTGGCGCGAGTCGAACACCAACTGCTCGTACAGCGTCAAAAAATTCAACTCGAACGGGAAATTCGCGATCGCCAGCGAGTCGAAGCCGTACTGCGGGAATCTCGGGCGTTACTATCGGGAGTGTTGAACAGTTCTCTCGACGGCGTGTCGGCATTTCGAGCCGTGCGCGATCGCCGAGGACACATTATCGACTTTCAATGGCTCGTAGCCAATCCCGTGGCCGCTCAGGCGGTGGGAACGACCCCCACCAACCTCGTCGGTCGGCGGTTGCTCGACGTTCTCCCAGAATATCGAGATATCGGCTTGTTCGAGAATTTCGTATCCGTCGTCGAAACCGGTCAGTCCGTCGAACGAGAGCTGTACTACGACTCTCCTCGCTCGAGCGGTTGGTGGCAAGTCGTCGCCGTCAAACTCGGAAACGGTCTGACGGTCACCGTTCGCAACATCACCGAGCGAAAACAGATGGAACTCGCCTTGCAAGCGGCGAATGTCGAACTGCAAGATCGCGCGAACCACGACGGGTTGACCGAGCTTGCCAACCGTCGCCGCTTCGACGAATACTGGTCTCAAATGTGGGACTATTGCGCCCGTCACGCTCAACCTCTATCGTTGATTTTAATCGATGTCGATCGCTTTAAAGCGTATAACGACACCTACGGCCATCAAGCGGGCGATCTCTGTTTGCAGAAGGTCGCCGGAGCCTTACAACAATCCGTCACGCACCGACGCGATCTCGTGGCGCGATATGGTGGAGAAGAGTTCGCTGTAGTATTGCCCCAAACAGAAGCCGCTGGTGCGATTCGCGTGGCTCAACGGTTGCGATCGGCCGTAAGACAGCTCCGGATTCCCCACCAAAATGCTGGAATTGAAGATATCGTCACGGTGAGTTTGGGATTGTCGAGCCTCGTCCCCAACGAGCGGAAATCTCTATCGTCGAGCGATGCTTTGGCAGCGGCGGATTTAGCGCTGTATCGAGCCAAATCCCAAGGACGCGATCGCGTGTGTTGGCAATTGGTGCGATCGCAGTGATTCTGTGACGAAGAACTGTCTGCGCTCTGTCTGAGGTGCGATCGCGATCGCGCCTCCTGTTCGCGCTTTAGCTCCATGACCCATCACCGCCCCAAAAGACCGTCTCTCGAACAAATCGTCTCGACCTGTCGCCACGTCGTCCGTCAGTTGGGCGATCGCGCTCGTCTGGGGCGACCCCACCGCGATCGCACGGAGAGCCTCCGTCTGCTCGACGCCCTCCCCATCGCCATCGCGCTGAGCGATGGCGCCGGACGCACCGATTTTAAAAACCGTCTTTGGCGAGAGACCTTCGGCGATACGGAGGAGTTCGAGACCGTCTGCCCCGAAGATCGCGATCGCGTCGTCCGAACCGTTCGTCAAGCGATCGCTCGGCACGAAAACGCCAGCATCGACTATCGAATGTCCTGCGAAGACGGAAGCGAACGGGCGATCGTCGAAACCCTCATCTCCTTGGAAGATACTCTATCCTGGGAATTTCTGCGAGTTCGCGTCGATGTCAGTCGTTCGAGGCAAGCCGAACGAGCCTTGCAAGCGCAAGACACACAACTGAGTATCCTCGTGCAAACGATGTCTGACGGTTTGCTCGTCGTCGATCTCCAGGGAATCGTTCGTTTTGCCAACCCCGCCGCCGCCGTTCTGTTCGGGCGATCGATTTCCTCCCTGCTCGGACGAGAGCTAGGCATTCCCGGTACTGGAAATGCCGTTACCGAACTCGAAACCCTCTCGGAAATCGGACGGGTGAACGTCAGTCAAATGAAGACCCACACCATTGAATGGGACGGCGTTCCTGCCTATCTCATTCTCTTACGGGATATCACCGACCGACGCCAAGCTGAAGACGCTCGACGAGAGAGCCAACGCCTGGCCGAACAAATCGCCGACCTAACTCCTACTTTCGTCCATATTTTCGATGTTCGGCAACGGCGAAACCTGTATGTCAACCGCCACAATTGCCAATTTTTCGGACTGAGCGCCGACGAGCTGCACGAGGCGGGAGAATCGCTTTTAATGGAGCGGGTTCACCCCGACGATCGACTCCAAATCGAGGCGTTTTACGCTCGCTTGGCGTTGGCTGAAGACGGAGAAGTGTTAGAGAGCGAATTTCGCCTGAAAAACCACGAAGGTCAGTGGCGTTGGCTGCATCAATGGGACGTTATCTTGACGCGCACGGCCTCGGGTTCGCCCGAGCGAGTTCTCGGGACGGCGATCGATATTACCGATCGCAAACAGATCGAGGAAGAACTTCGTCAAACGAACGCCCAACTTCAAGCGATTTTCGCGGCACTGCCGGATTTGTTTTTCCGCACTCGCTACGACGGCACGATTTTAGATTACCAAGCGGGAACTGCCGTCGAACTGTATCTACCCCCCGAGGCGTTTTTAAACCGCCGTCTGGCAGACTTGTTTCCGTCGGAGGTTGCCGAGCGCTTTCAAGCCGCACTCGATCGCGTTTGTCAGACCCAGCAGCTCGTGACGTTAGAATACAAGCTGAGGATACCCAACGGTATTCAACATTATGAATGTCGGCTGATGCCCATCGGCAACGACGAAGCGATCGCGATCGTTCGCAACATTACCGATCGCAAACGGGCTGAAGAACAGTTGCGTTACGATGCCCTTCACGACACCCTCACGGGGTTGCCCAACCGGACGCTGTTCGTCGATCGCCTCGCTCAAGCCATCCAACGAGCCAAGCGGCGATCGAAGTATTTGTTTGCTGTCTTGTTCCTCGACCTCGATCGCTTTAAGGTCGTTAACGAAAGTGTCGGCCATGCTATCGGCGATCGCCTGCTCGTGGAAATTGCCCGTCGCCTCGAAGAGTGTCTGCGGGCTTCCGATAGCGTCGCGCGACTCGGTGGCGACGAATTCACGATCCTACTCGACGATCTCGATAACCCCGAAGAAGTCACTCGCATTTCGCGGCGCATCCAACAGCATCTGTCTCCCCCGTTCGATATCGACGGTCACGTCATGTTTACGACGGTCAGCATCGGGATCGCCTTGAGTTCGACGGGGTACGAGCGCCCCGAAGACGTGTTGCGAGATGCCGATATCGCCATGTATCGCGCCAAAGAAGGGGGGAAAGCCCGTCATGAAGTGTTCGATCGCGTCATGCACGAGCGGGCGATGGCTCGACTTCAGCTCGAGTCGGAGTTATGGCGAGCGGTCGATCGCCTCGGGAGACGCGGCAACGTTCCTCACGCGCGATCGGGTCTCGAGAGCGAGTTTTGCGTCGTCTATCAGCCGATCGTGTATTTACAAACCGGACAGTTAGCGGGGTTCGAGGCGTTAGTGCGCTGGCAGCATCCCACCCGCGGCCGCGTGTCTCCAACGGAATTTATTTCTGTGGCGGAAGAAACAGGGGCGATCGTGCCGTTGGGGGAATGGATTTTAGAAGAAGCCTGTCGTCAACTCCAACGGTGGCGTCATGGCAATCCTTCGATATCGCCGCCGTTACAAGTCAGCGTCAACCTTTCGGGAAAACAACTCGAAGAATCCGAATTTCTCGCTCGTGTCGATCGCGTGTTGGCTCGCACTCAACTACCGGGAGACGCGTTAAAACTGGAAATGACCGAAAGTATGTTGATGCGAAATTCCAAGGCGACGATGGCGGTGTTGTGCCAGTTGCGCGATCGTGGCATTCAATTGAGTATCGACGATTTCGGCACGGGCTACTCCTGTTTGAGTTACTTGCAACAGTTCCCCGTCAACACTTTAAAGATCGATCGCTCGTTCGTCAGTCCCATCGGTCGCCCGACGGAAAATCTCGGCATCGTCCAAGCGATTCTCAACCTGGCGACTCATCTCGGGATGGATGCGATCGCCGAAGGAATCGAAACCCCCCAACAATTCGATCGCCTCAAAGAACTCGGTTGTCGTTTCGCTCAAGGGTATTTCGTTTCTCACCCCCTCGATGTCGAAGCCGCGACGGAGTGGGTCGAGCGCAGATGAGGAGAGAACAGTCACCAGTCGCCAGTCACCAGACACCAGTCACCAGTCACCAGTCACCAGTCACCAGTCACCAGTCACCAGTCACCAGTCACCAGTCACCAGTGAGGAGATAAGGAGATGAGGGGATGAGGGGATTTCCGATCGACGAGCGATTAACGAAGGCTTCTCGGATCGAGGGCATCCCGCAAGCCGTCGCCGATGAGGTTGAAGGACAAAACGGTTAACACGACCAACAATGCAGGCGGCCAGACTAACCAGGGTTGAAAGACCAAAATCGAGGCGTTCGTCGCACTGGCGAGGAGATTTCCCCAAGACGCATCCGGTTGCTGAATGCCCAACCCGATCAAACTCAAGACGGATTCCGCTACGATGAAACCCGGAATCGCCAGGGTCGCCGCCACGATCGTATAGGTGGCCGTCTGGGGGAGAACGTGACGCACGATGATGTAAAACGGATTTGCACCCATCGCTCGCGCCGCCTGCACGAATTCGGTTTCTTTAATCGAGAGGACTTGGCCGCGAATCACCCGCGCCAATCCCGCCCAACGAATAAACGAAATAATCGTGACGATCAGTAAAAATCGTTTGGCACTCGACAATCCGGGGTCTAATACCGATGCGAGTGCTACGAGCAGGTAAATGCCGGGAATCGTCATCAAGACTTCCACTAAGCGCATCAAGGCTGTATCGACCCAACCTCCGAAATAACCCGAAATTCCACCGACGATCAGTCCGATGGGAAACGAGATGGCAATCCCGACTAAGCCGATAAACAGGCTGATTTGTCCGCCAAAAATCAGACGGCTAAATTGATCGCGTCCCTGTTCGTCGGTTCCGAGGAGGTTTATCTGACCTTCTCCGACGGTTCCGAACAGGTGGATGTTGGCGGGGATAATTCCGAACAAACGATAGTCGTATCCTTTGACGAACGGGCGAATCGGCGACGGTTGGGTGCGATCGACGATTAACTCTCGCTTTCCGCTTTCTAAGTCGGTCGGCCCCTGTCGAACGGGATAGACGTACGGTCCGATAAATTCTCCGTCTGGATTCGTCCAGTGAATCGGGGTCGGCGGGAGGAGAGAGCCTTCTTTTTGAACGTTGTTGACGGGATGGTAGGGTGCGAAAAATCCCGCCCCGATCGCGACAACGTAAAATATCGCGAGAATCGACACCCCCAAACGAGCCAGGGGATTGGTTTTAAATTTTTGCCACCAATTCATCGGCGCCAGGATACAGACGTACTGTCTCAGTATACTGGGTTCCGCTATGCGGTCGATTCGAGAGGGGTTGTCATACGGAATCCGAATTTCAAACACTGGTTTTTTCCAACCTGAAAAACCCCTCTATCCCCCCAACCCCCCTCTTCTTTGGGGGGCTAAGGGGGGATGTGGTGAAGACTTCTTGAAACCTAGCTTATCGGGAACGGATTCC
>NZ_JAQNCQ010000315.1:0-8901 GCF_028368005.1 Geitlerinema sp. CS-897
AATTGTGTACGCTCTATAAGATTCAACACCAAGCAGTTGAGACAGGTCGTATCTCCGATGACCCGACGCTGTGCGCTCAGGGATTAATTTCCCTTCTGACTCCCAACGTCTTAATGTAGATGGCGATACTCCTTTTATTTTTGCGGCTTCGGAAATCCTAAATTTACTCATGTAGTTATTTTAGCATAAGAAATGAATAGGGTTGAGTAACTTTAGTGAGGAATTTCCACTCTGTCTTCAACCCCATCTCCTAATCTCCCCATCTCCCCATCACCGTCCCGTAATCGGTTTGCAGCGACGGAGTGCTAAAACGATCGCTTCGAGGCTGACGGGTTTCGTCACAAAATCGGTCATTCCGAGCGATCGACAAGCAACCTCGTTTTCCTGCATGACGTTGGCGGTTACGGCGATGACTTGGGGGCGTTCTTCAGGGGGCCACTCCTCGAAAATCTTCCGCGTGGCTTCGAGACCGTCCATTTCCGGCATTTGGATGTCCATTAAAACCAGGTCGTACGGTTTGCGACGTACCCATTCCACTGCTTCCCGACCGTTGTTCGCCACGTCTGCCTCGTACCCCAACCGTTTGAGCAGCCGGAGCAACACCTTTTGATTGACCCGATTGTCTTCTGCTAAGAGAATTCGTAGCGGGTACTGTTCGCTAAATTGCACGTCCATGATGCAGGTTCGAGGCAAAGACGCCGGGATCGACTCCATCCCGACGTGCGTGTTTGAGTCCGGAAAGACAACTTCTACTGTACACCGAGAGACTCGATCGACCGGACACCCATTCAAAGGTTTCATTCAAAATTAAGAGAGTACGAAATCAGTATTTCCGGCAGATGCCACGTCGTCTTGCCCTAAAGCGACCCCACTTTCGGAGAAGTTATCCCCAAGAATAATGCTGGTCGCTTCTCCGGCCGCCGTATTGCTGAAAACAGAAAAGCCGGGAGAGTCGGCCGCAAAAATATTATCCGCGATCGTCAGTTCGTCGGCGTCGGGAATTTCCGTACCGCGCACGAACAGGAGCGAACCCGTCGTATCGGCAGCACTAAACCCACCAACGGTGTTGTCGGTCAGGCGGAGGTTGCTGAAGTTGCCGTCTCGTAGGGTAATGCCGCCGTCGGTGTCGGCCGTTCCGGCACCGTTGGCGCCCTCGACGGTATTTCCCGAAACGGTAATGTCGCTGGCAGGGGTATCGGCATCGGTAGACCCGGTCACTTGAATTCCCGAACCACCATCGGCAGGTACGGCGATGGTGTTGTTGGAAATACTCGTTCCGGTGATATCCTCGGCGGCGATGCCGTCGCTGTCGGTAGAGGCGTCGTTGACGTCGATGTCGTTGCCGCTGACCGTGGCGTTTTCGAGGTTTTGTAAGTCGATCGCCGTGCTGTCGGTATTTGAAAACTGGTTGTCGGAAATTTCGATGCCCGTGCGAGTTTGGCTGGGTTGGACGCTGAGACTCGCCCCGGTAAAGACGTTGTTGGTGATAACGAGGTTGTCTCCGGTGTTGTCGGCATCGAGGTCGGCGGTGAATTCGAGTCCGTCGAGAGTAACGTCAGCACTGGAAATTTCCACCGTGGCCGTGATGCTGGCTTCGTCCTCTCGGTTCTCGTCGCTGCCGGAGAGTCCGGCGTTGACACCGATGAGGGTTACGGCTTGGGTAATCTCGAAACTATCTTCGTAGGTGCCGACGGCGATGCGGATCGTATCTTGGGCGTTCCCCACGCTCACGTCGTCGTCGTTGCCGATTTCGCTGTCTTCGAGGGCGTCGGCGATGTTGCTGTAGATGCGAATCGTACCGGAGTTGTTCGTGTCGGTTTCGATGCTGACGTCGATAAATTCGACATCGGCGTCGTTGAGGGTACTCTCTCCGGTGTCGGTGAGGGTAATGTTACCGGAGTTGTCGATCTCGATCGCGTCTTCGACCGTGTCGCCGTCGTCGGTTTCGACCGCAGTAACGGTGAAGCTGGTAGCGTCGCTGGCGGCCACTTGCCCGATTTGTCCGGCGACGTCGGCCACGAGGAGTTCGGCACCGCGCAGTTGGGGAGTCGTACTGATGTTGGCGTCGTCGTCGGTGTCGTCGTCAGTGTCGCCGCCGGTATCGCCGTCGGTGGGCAGGTCGATGTTGGGGGAAAAGGTGTCTTCGGTGATGTTGCTGGCGGGAACGCCTGTGAGAACGGCGATGACGACGTCGGAATTGTTGCGTTTGATAATGGTGTCGTTGACGTTCAAGCCGTTGCCTTGTTCGATGTCGATGTCGTCGAACATCAAACCGCCGCCGAGGAGGAGTTTGTCGCCTTCGGCCGTGTTGAAGTCGAGAACGGTGTCGGCACTGCCTTCTTCGTCGATGAGGGCGAACACGTCGGCACCGGCCCCGCCGCTGACGGTGTCGTTGCCGCCTTCGCCGAGGATGCGATCGTTGCCTTTGCCGCCTGCGAGAACGTCGTCGCCGTCGCCGCCAAAGAGGGTGTCGTCGCCTGTGTTTCCCGCAACGATATCTTCTCCTTCTCCTCCTGAGAGGCTGTCGTTGTCTTCGCCCCCGACAACGATGTCGTTGCCGGCGTCTCCGGCGACGGTGTCGTTGCCGTTGTCTCCAGACAGGGTGTCGTCTTCTTGTCCGCCGACGAGAACGTCGTTTTCTGCCCCGCCGAAGAGGGCATCGGCTCCCGCGTTTCCTGAGATGGTGTCGCTGCCGTTGTTGCCCGTCAGGACGTCGGCACCGATATCGCCGAAGATGAAGTCGTTGCCTTCACTGCCGTTGACGCGATCGTCGCCTTTTCCGGCAAAGACACTATCGTTTCCGAGACCGGCAAAGACGATATCGTTGCCTTGGCTGCCGCCGATGAGGTCGTTTCCGTCTTCGGCGTAGATGAGGTCGTCTGCTCCGCCACCGTTGAGGCTGTCGTCTCCAATGCCGCCGAAGAGGGTATCGCGACCGGTTCTGCCCAGGAGAACGTCGTTACCGCCGCCTCCGGCGAGGACGGTGTTGCCCCCTTCGCTATCGAGGGTGTCGTCTCCCGCTTCGCCCCGTAAGATGTCGTCGCCGAGACCGCCGAAGAGCAAGTCGTTGTCGAGACCGCCAAACAGAAAGTCGTTGCCGGTTTCGCCGTAGAGGACATCGTTTCCTGCATTGCCGCTTAGGAAGTCGTTTTCTGCCCCGCCGAAGAGGGTATCGTCCCCGTCGTTGCCGGTGAGGGCGTCGTCGCCGGTTTCACCGTAGAGGGCATCGTTGCCGTTTCCACCGGAAATCGCGTCGTCGTCACCGCTGCCAAATACGATATCGTCCCCGTCGTCACCGGAAAGGAGGTCGTCGCCGAAGAATCCGAAGAGGCTATCGTTACCGCCGGCGCCGAAGACGGTATCGTTGGCGGGGGTGGCGACAAATTCGTTGTCGTTGTCGTCTAGGGTAACGTTGAGACCCATTTCAGCCATAGGAAACACTCCCTCACATCGAGAAAAACACAGCGAGACAAACCGCCCGTGACGTACGGGGGTAGGGACGAGCATACGATCGCGCCGGTCGCGGCGGACTTCGTTTCTCCATGCCCGTAACGGTAGGCGTGCCGGGTCGCGGGCGAGGCACTATCACGTTAGCATGACGTGTTAAATTACTTCTGGGTTGCCGAACTTTGCTAAAGAACTCCGTTCTACGGGCGCGAGCGTTCGGCAGCAACGACGATTCGTCCCCGACCCGTTGTGTTTGAGAGGTTCAGTACGATCGTGGCTCACCCCAGTTCTGTTTCTTTTTCGGTTCGTCCGATTCGCTTTGGTACCGACGGCTGGCGCGGTACGATCGCCGCCGATTTTACGTTCGAGCGGGTGGCTCGGGTCGCCCCGATCGCGGCTCGGGTTTTAGAGCAAACTTACGGTGATGAGGCTCGCTTGAAGAAGTCGGTCGTCGTCGGTTACGATCGCCGCTTTATGGCTGAAGATTTCGCTCAGGTGGCGGCTGAGTCTCTGGTGGCGGCTGGCTACGACGTTCTTCTGGCTCAAACTTACGCATCGACTCCCGCTTTCAGTTGGGCGGCTCACCGCTATGGGGCCCTCGGGGCGATCGTGATGACTGCCAGTCACAACCCGCCGCAATATTTGGGCGTCAAGGTTAAGGGGGCTTTCGGGGGATCGGTCTCGCCGGAGGTCACGCGGCAAATCGAGGCGATGTTAGAGTCGGAGGATTCTCTAGTAGCGGCGTCTCCGGGTCGGTTGGACTCTTTCGATCCGTGGACGGAGTTCTGCGCGAACTTACGAACGAAAGTCGATATCGACGGGATTCGCGAGGTTCTCGAGTCGGGACTGCTGACGGTGTTCGCCGATGTGATGCACGGGGCTGCCTCGGGCGGACTGCCGAAACTCCTCGAGGCGCCGGTACGGGAACTCAACGGCGATCGCGATCCCCTCTTCGGCGGCAGTTCTCCGGAACCGCTACCGCGCAATCTGACCGGACTGTTCGAGCAGATTAAAACGCACCGTCGGGAAACGCAAGGGCTTTCGGTGGGACTGGTATTCGATGGAGACGGCGATCGCATCGCAGCGGTGGACGGCGACGGTAATTTCCTCAGTTCTCAAACTCTGATTCCCATCCTCATCGAACATTTAGCAAAACGCAAAGCACTTTCTGGGGAAATTGTCAAGACCGTCAGCGGCTCGGATTTGATTCCTCGGGTGGCAGCCCTCTACGATCTGCCGGTTTACGAAACCCCCATCGGCTTTAAATACATCGCCGACCGGATGCTGAGTGCGGACGTACTGCTCGGTGGCGAGGAGTCCGGTGGCATCGGCTACAATACGCATATTCCCGAACGAGACGCCCTCCTGTCGGCACTGTACGTCCTCGAGGCGGTGGTGCAGTCGGGAAAAGACCTCAGCACTCTCTATCGGGAATTGCAGGAAAAAACGGGCTTTCTCTCGGAGTACGATCGCATCGATTTACCTCTGGCGAGTATGGACGTCCGATCGAAGTTGGTCGATCGCCTCGAATCTCAGCCTCTGACGGAAATCGCCGGAAAAGCCGTCACCGACTGTCAAACCACCGACGGCTACAAGTTTCGCCTCGAAGACGGGAGCTGGTTGCTAGTTCGCTTTAGCGGCACGGAACCGGTGTTGCGACTGTACTGCGAAGCCGCCGATTTACAACAGGTGCGATCGACCCTGGAATGGGCGAAATCCTGGGCGAAAGAGGAGTAAGGGAACAGGGGAGAGGGGGAGCAGGGGAGAGGGGGAGCAAGAGAGCAAGGGAGCAAGGGAGATGAAAGGCGAAAAGACGCGTGATAAGGCTGATTTTTCTCGAAGTCGAGGTTTTTTGGCGCGTCTCGGGTTTTCTCGTCTCGGCGTTTCCTCGTTGCTGCTGGCTCTGTTGGGACATTGGGCATTTCCTCCAGTTAGTTTGTCTCAATCGGTGGTTCCGGCGGATGACGGAACGGGAACCCAGGTGACGCCTGCGGGAAATCGCTACGACATCGATGGAGGCAGTCTTTCGGGTGACGGAGACAACCTCTTTCACAGTTTCCAACAACTCGACCTCGATGCGGGAGAAACGGCAAATTTCCTCACCTCCCCCGAGATTCAAAACGTCTTCGGACGCATTGTCGGCGCCCGTACTTCCCAAATTAACGGGATTCTTCAACTCACTGGCAGTTCGGCAAATCTGTTTCTCCTCAATCCCTCTGGTTTCCTCTTCGGACCCCAGGCACAGTTAAACCTTCCGGCGTCTTTCTTCGCCACTACCGCCTCGGGAATTGGCTTTGATGGCGGTTGGTTCGAGGCGGTGGGAACGCCGGATTATACGGCGTTGGTGGGAACACCGAACGGGTTCCGTTTCGACGGTTCTGGAACCATCGTCAGCGAGGCGGATTTATCCGTGTCTTCGGGGCAAACCTTGGGATTACTCGGGGGAACGGTGACGGCAACGAACCGTCTCTCGGCGGGAACTCTCGTGGTGACGGCGGTGTCGGATGGCAATCGTTTGCGCTTGAGTCAACCGGGGTTTCTGTTGAGTTTGGAAATTCCCGCGTCGGTGTCTTCGGTGACGCCACTGCAACTTCCGGCGTTGCTGACGGGGGGAGAAACGGCGACGCTACGAGAGGTGCGGGTGACGGCGGAGTCGGTACGGGTGGCAGGGGGAACGGTTGAGATCGAAGCCAGTACGGTACGGGTTTCCGGGGATTTGTCTGTGGTGGGAGCAACGGTTCGGTTGCGCGATCGCCCTGCCACGCCGTTAATCCTCGAAGCGGGGGAAACGCTGCAACTTTGGGGCGATCGCACTCTCGATATTTTGGCGTTGAACCATCTCGAAACCCCTCCCGTCGTCAGCGGCGGCGATTTGGTTCTGTTGGGAAACGGGATCGTTTCGACGGATTCCCATTTTCGCAGTGGCGGTGATTTTAGAGTTCTGGGAAATGGGAGGCTACAAAGTCTCTTCGATCCGATTATTTTAGCGGTTGGCGATGTCTCTTTCGGCGATTATACGGGGGCGGCGCTGAAAATTGAGGCGGGGGGCAGTATTTCGGGGGGAAATATTACGATTACGTCGCCGGATACTTCGTTGAGTGGCGGTTTTCCCAACGACCCAGATTTGGACGTTTTAACGACGCTGCCAAGTTTAATTTTACGGGCGGGGGTGGCAGTGTCGGATCCCACGGGAGCCTCGCCGGGATTTACGCTGTCAGATTCGCCGACGACGCCGGGAACGATCGCGGTAGGAGATATCGATACGGCAACCGATCGAGTTGAGGGAGGTGTCGTCGTTTTAGAAGCCCCCGGTTCGATAAGTCTGGGAAACGTCAATACGGCGGGGTTGGAGGCTGGCGGCGATATTGCGATCGCTTCTCAGGAGGCGGTGACGGCAGGAACGCTGTTTTCCGGCGGTGGCGATATTACGATCTTCTCGGATAACGCGGTAACGGCGGACGACCTCATCGCGACGGGACTCGAGGGGGGCAATATCGAGATTTCAGCCCGAACGCGTTTGAGTTTGGGAAATGTAGATGCGGAAGGGTTGGTGGGGAACGGAGGGGCGATCGCACTGTCGTCTCTCGGGGATGCGGAGATCGACTCCATCGACGCCGGGGGAGCGGTTTCGGGGGGAGAGATCGACCTGAAACACCGTCAGTTACGGGTCTCGGATTTCGTCTCCACGGGAATTGTGGGTGGCGATACGAGTTCCATCGCAGGGGGGTCGATTCGGGTGGAACTGACGGACGACACCGCCCCGTTTGTGGTGGGAGACTCCACGACGAACGGGACGCAAGGCAGTTTGACGGCGGACGCCAACGCCATCGATCCTACCTTTGTCGCCCCGCCGGGAACGGTGAGACAAGGGGATATTACCATCGTGACGCCGTCTAGACCGGATACTCCCACGAGGAGAGACCCGACGAACACGACGGATGCCGAAGACGACATCGAACGGTTGCAGCGGATTCCCGATAAACCGTTGCGGGAGATTCCGTTGGTGGCGATGTCAGAGATCGTCGATCCGGAAATTCGCTATACCCGAGACTATACGGAGTATTTGGGACTCGAACCCCGTCCCGAGGTCAGTTTGGCGAAAACTCGCGAGATTTTGGCGCGTATCGAACGGCAGACGGGGGTGAAACCGGCGTTAGTATACGCGCAGTTCGTACCGGGACGGTTGGAGGCGACGCCGCAAAAGCAAGGGCTGTTGAATCTCGATCGCTTGGCGGTTCGGGAAGTGTTGGAAATCCTGGTGGTCACGGCGTCGGAACCGCCGGTTCGGGTGGTGCTGCCGGAGGCGACGCGGGAACGGGTGGAGGCGGTGTCGTTGGCGTTTCGGGGCAACCTGACGAACCCTCGCCTGCGGCGGGGCGATCGCTATCTCACTCAAGCTCAGCAGCTTTACGAGTGGTTAATTCGTCCACTGGAAACGGTTTTGAGCGATCGCGACATCGAGAATTTGACTTTCGTGATGCCGGAGGGATTGCGGACGCTTCCGGTGGCGGCGTTGTTTGATGGGGATGGGTTTCTCATTGAATCCTACAGCGTTGGGTTGATGCCGAGTTTGAGTTTGACGAATACGGAGTACGGCGATATCCGCGACGCGCAAGTGTTGGCGATGGGTTCGGCACAGTTCGACCCGGAAACGGCGTTGAGTCCGCTTCCGGCGGTTCCCGTGGAGGTGACGACGATTGCAGAACGGTTGTGGCCGGGTGCGGCGTTTCTCAACGAGGCGTTTACGTTGGAGAATTTGCGATCGCAGCGGGAACGGACGCCTTACGGTATCGTTCATTTGGCGACCCACGGGGAGTTTGTCGAAGGTGAGGCGGATAACTCTTACATTCAGTTGTGGGACACGAAGTTACGGCTCGATCGCCTGCGTCGGTTGAATTGGAGTCGTCCTCCGGTGGAATTGTTGGTGTTGAGTGCTTGTCGAACGGCGGTTGGGAGTGAGGAGGCAGAGTTGGGGTTTGCGGGGTTGGCGGTGGCGGCTGGGGTGAAGACGGCGTTGGGGAGTTTTTGGTACGTCAGCGACGACGGCACGTTGGGGTTGATGACGGAGTTTTACGCGCAGTTGAAAACGGCGTCGATTAAGGCTGAGGCGTTGCGTCAAACTCAGTTAGCGATGTTGCGGGAAGAGGTGCGAGTCGAAAATGGGGAGTTGGTGACGTTGGGGGGAACGGTGCCGCTACCGGAGGCGATCGTGCAACGGGTTTCGGATAAGTCTTTCGCGCATCCTTATTATTGGTCGGCGTTTATGCTAGTGGGAAGTCCGTGGTAGTTGGGGGAGTTCACCACAGAGGCACAGAGAACACAGGGGGAGATTTAATGGTTAAAGTTAGGGGTCTACTCCCCTCAGTGGTGCAGAAAACTTTTCGAGATCGGGGATTGACAAAAAACATAAAATCTGAATTGAGGTTTGAACCAGATCCCCGGCATCTCCAAGAT
>NZ_JAQNCQ010000316.1:0-21142 GCF_028368005.1 Geitlerinema sp. CS-897
ATTTGGCTCTTCCGTTGAAAAAGTGGGAATATCCCTTATCGAGATGGCGCAATCCTTGTTGGAGAGGAACACAACTTACTTCCCCAAGAAACTGCAACTCCTCTTCTTGCTTCCATTGCGTCAGCATCTTCGAGGTTTCGCGATATCCTACCTTCTCCTGTCGCTCTTTCCAAGCCTGAGATCTCGCTTCCAAGGCTTTGTTGTAGACAAGCCGCACGCAACCCACTGTTCGACGCAAGAGGGAATCTTGCTCGAGAGTGGGGTAGAAGCGATATCGGAAAGCTCGCAGTGTCATTTTGGCAGTTTACCAGCCCAAATTTATTGTAAAGCCGTCCTGGAAGGACGGGGTTTCAAACCCAATTTTTTCGATGAACGACCTATACCGTCTCGCTAGCACCGTCTCGGCGATCGCCGGAATTCTCGCCGTTCCCATCGCCTCAGTTCGCGCGCAAATTCCGTATCCTCCCGAGGTTATCGACGAGTTCGTCGCCGCCTGTGTCAGTCAAGATATCGATTACGCCGCCGAAGTCTGTCAGTGTACCATCGGGGACATCCAGCAACAATACAGCTTTGCTGAATTCGAGCGCATCAGCAGCAACGCCGAACAGGGAAACGGCGTTCCCGTGGCCATGTCCGATCTGTTTCTCAACTGCTATGCCAGTGTGTCTCAACGCTATACGGGTTCGGCCTACCCTCCACACGTCGTTGAGAACTTTCTCGCCAGTTGTGCGGCCGACGGAACGGCCGAGATGCGATCGGCGTGTCAATGTACCATCGACGAAATTCAACAGCAGTATACCTTTGCTGAATTCGTCGCCTTCGATCGCGCCGTGGCCGCCGGAAACGAACCGCCTCCGGCCATGATGGGGATTATTGAAGCCTGTTTGGGACAACTGTAACCCGTTTCGCATCTCGGCCGGTTTTCTCGCGGTTGAGGCGGAAGGGGTGGAAACGATCGTGTACAGTAATAGCGTCTGCTTTGCACGACCTCACTAAAACGAAAAGCCAATGCAACACTTTCAACGTCGGGCGATCGCGATCGGACTGGGGTTCGTTACGACCGTCCTCGCCGCCTGCGGAGATACGACGACTGACTCGGGGTATCCTCAATCGACTATCGACGGCTTTATCGAGAGTTGTATGGGCGATGCGGGCGAGTTAGAATACGCCCAAGAATTGTGTGAATGCGCGATCGCTCGGATTCAGGAAGAGTATCCGTTCGAGGAATATCGAGAAATTAGCGATCGGGTCAATGCCGGGGAAGCGCTTCCCGAGGAAATGCTCGATATCACGGCGTCCTGTTACTCTCAAATTTCTCAAGAAAAAACGGGTTCGGCGTACCCCCAGCAGGCGATCGACAATTTTCTCGAAAGCTGTACCGCTGGTGACGCGTCCCGCCAACCCGTCTGTCAGTGCGCCATCGATCGCATTCAAGAAGAATTTTCCTTTGAAGAGTTTATTCGACTCGATCGCGCCGTGGGAGAAGGCGGCCAACCGCCAGCCGAAATTACCACGATTATGGAAGCCTGCGTTCGTGCTCCCCAATAATCCCTCGAGATCGGTCGATTTTTTTCTCTTGACTTTTATGTCGTTTTGTGGTAGGGAGCTGAAGGTTTAACGATCGCCCAACACCTCCTCCAACGCCCGATTCCACGTCCGAGCAATTTTGCGATGTCCCTCGCGATCGGGGTGAATCCCGTCGGCCAAATCCTCGACCGTGAGTTGGCTGTAGACATCCACGAAGGCAACGCGATCGCCACGATCGCGCCGTCGATCGACGAGTTCGGCGATCGCCCGATTGTAAGCCTCCACCCGAGCGTTTAACATCAGTTGGTCGATGGGAGGAATGGAGCTGACGAGGATTTGCGCCTGGGGTGCCGCGTTCCAAATCTCCTCGAGCAACACTTCGAGTCGCGTCGGAGCTTGTTCGACCGCGTATCCCTGCACCATGTCGTTAGTACCGATGAGGAGCAACACCAAATCCGGCTGCGTTCGACTCACCCAACGAGACACCCCGCGATGCAGTTCGTCGATGCGCCATCCCGAATGTCCCTGATGGTCTTTATCGGGGAGTATGTCGGGGCCGTTGGCTTGCGTTCCCACAAAATCGATTGCGTAGCCGCGATCGCGTAAATGCTGCCACAAATCGATGCGATATCCCCCCGGAACGTTGTACCCTTCCGTGATGGAGTCCCCCAAGGGCATAATTTTCAGCGGTTCGTTCGTCATCGGTTCGGTCGTCGGATAGTTCCTACATCCTCCCCAGGATATCGCCAAGAGCATGGAAATTCCGAGCCAAACCCACCGCCTTCTCATGGCTGCTACTCCTCAACCAGACTGTTGTGCGAAGGGTAAATCCGCGTTAACGGCCTCGATTTCCTGCTGTTCTATCTCGTTGACTTCCTGAAGGTAGGGAACGAGAATTTTCGAGAGCCGTTGGTTGTAAAACCGATGCAAACTGGTGTTAGGCGTGGCGGGAAACCCCCGACGTTTTTTGTGGCGTCCCCCCGCTCCGGGGTCGAACTGACTGATGCCGCGATCGATGGCCCATTCGATGGGACTGTAATAACAGACGTTGAAGTGCAAACAGTCGATGTCGCCGCGACTTCCCCAATAACGACCGTAGAGGCGATCGCCTTTCGTCAAACAAAACGACATTCCTACCGGGTGGCGATCGTCGTCGTCCTCACCGTAAGCGGCGATAAACAACACGCGATGGCGATAGTTGTGGTAAAGCTGCTCGAAAAAGCGTTTCGTCAGATACTTACTGCCCCACCAGCCAAACTTATCGCAGGTGTTCTCGTAAAAACGATACATCAGCGGAAATAGAGCGTGAGGAATCTCGTCCCCAGCGAGGGCTTTCAGTTGCAACCCCGCCTTCGACATCGCCTTGCGTTCCCGTTTGATATTGCGGCGTTGGTTGGCGTTGAAGAATTTGAGATAGTCGTCGAAACTGCGAAAATTGTGGTTGCTCCAAATGTAGCTGTGATGGAGCCAGGGGGTACAACCGTGACGTTGCAGGCGGTGAATCCACGTCGGATCGACATAGAGAAAGTGACAGCCACTGATGTTGTTGCGATCGCAGAAGCGATCGATTTCCGCTAACATCAACTCGATCAGAGCCTCTTCGTCTTCGTTAGGTGCCATGAGAAAGCGATAGCCCTCAGCCGGGGTAAACGGACTCATCCCCAACAGCTTCGGATAGTATTCGATTCCCAAACGATAGGCGAGATCGGCAAACTGATGGTCGAAGACGAACTCGCCGTAACTGTGACTTTTCAGGTACAGCGGGGCCGCGGCCACTAAGGAGCGATCGCGCCAAACCGTGAGGTGACAGGGCGTCCACCCCGCCTTACTCGTCGCACTTCCCGAAGACTCGAGATCGTGCAACCAGTCCCACTCGAAAAACGGCGTCGTCAGGGGTTGGGCGAGAGGTTCCCACGCGGCTTTCGGAATTTCGGCAATTTGATGAATCCAAGCGACGGAATAGTTGGCGGCGATCTGTTTCATCGTCTTCGATCGTTCGTTGGCTCTGACGGGGGTTCTTTAAGTCGGCTCTTCCGATTTTGTTATGCAAGAAATCGCTGAAACCCTTGCAGGGCAGGAGTTTTTGCTAAACTGTATAAAAATGACGCTCAAATCGCGAAATTCATTTCCAGATATAGACTACAAGCATTTACCCTACACACCAAGGTCGGAAGAGCCTTTAAGTCTTCTTCAATTAGTAAGCTCACCCCGGTCTGAAGACGCGGAGCTTTCGCACTAACCCGTTACACTATCTAGCAGAGAGCAAGATAGAGGGTTGCGCGTTTCGAGAAGGCTTACAGACTCCCCCAAGCGTTTAATCATCGTCGCACCGTTCAAATCAGCATCTCCTTTCCAACCGCAATGCCCACATTTGAAAGTCTTGCCCGAACGGTAGGACTTTCCTTTCTGGGGATGAATATGCAGGCAGTTATGGCAGGTTTGCGAGGTATACGCCGGTGGAACAGTGATTACTTCGACAGCTTCTTTGATGGCTTTGTAGTCGATAAACAGCCGCAGTTGATAAAACGCCCAAGAATTTGAACGACGGCGCTCAGTCTTACTGCGGGGTTGGCAGTTCGTTCGTTCTCGAATCCCCGTTAAGTCTTCGAGGGCGATAATCGACTGAGTTGCTTTAGCACGGCGGACGATTTGTTTGGAAATGTTGTGGTTCACCCAACTCTGATAGCGCCTCTCTCTTCCCGATAGCCGTTTCAGAAGCCGCTTAGCTCCCTTTGTGCCTTTCGCTTGGACAGAGGCTCGAACTCGAGCAAACCGCTCTCGAATTTTGTTGACGGACTCCCCACTCCAACTTTGCCCCTCGGAGGTGACGGCGATATCTCGGCGACCGAGATCGACACCGATAACATCCTTGGGTTTTTGGGGTGGCGGTACGTCGTCTTTAACTTGGATGTGGATATACAGCTTTCCGTCTCGATGTTTGGAGAGGGTCGCTGAGGTGGGGGTTTTCCCCTTGAGTTTACCAATTTGATAGTTTCCTAAGACCAACGGAATCCGTACTCGACCTTCAACCGTAGACAGGCTAACGGTTTGGTCTTTTTCCTGATAGGAAAATACCCGTGCGTCGTAGTCTGCTGAAGTGGGTTTGAACTGTTTGACCGGTCGTTTTTTGAGTTTTGCCGTTTTGCGATTGGCAGCGACGCGGGCGCAGGCTCTCACCGCCAGATTGGCTGTTAATCCAAACTGTTCTCGAATCGCTTTGTAGACTTCTCCTTGAATGCGATTCTTGTTCGTAATTTTAGGGTTGACCGTCTGGTTGGCAAAATTGCAAGCCTTAGCGAATGCCTCCAGAGTCGCATCGAGTTTGTAGCTCTGTTCTGGAGTCGGGTTGAGTTTGCAGACAATGGTTAAGACTTGCTGTTCCATGCCCTTATTATACACCTAGGTGAGATTGATTAGGACTCGGCGCTCTTATACCGCTCGGGTCGATTTTCCTCCCCGCTCTGAAGAGACGGGGCTTCCAATCTCCCGACTCTCCTCGTGAACCAGAAACTCTGTTTTGGCCGACCCTCAGTCGTATCTTTTTTCGTCTCCTCGGCGATCGACCGCAGCCACTCATTTTTATGTTGCCTATAATGGGAAAGCTCAAACCTTAGTTTTTCGCAAGTTTTCGATAACTCTGATTGAGTTTTACGTAAAATCACGCAAAATTCACGATTTCATCTCCGTAAATCTCCTGAATTGCCGACCGTATTTATACGGATGCTTTTCAAAAAAAAGAGGTGAATTCGGAAAGATCTCAGTGTGAAGCATCCGAGTCGATCTAGTTTCCGTCGTCTCTTTTTTCCCAATTTTGTTGTTGTTTTCGCAAATTTGTCGTTTACACGATGAAGATCCAAAAAAATCCCCCGTTCCCCTACTGGCTGTTTTTGTTACTGTTTACATTGATGGGGTTTGGATTGTGGCTGTGGGTTTCCCAAGTCGAACGCCAACGCCAGCAAGCCGTCGCCGACTGTTTGTCGATGCAACTGCAAGCTAACCCCGATCTACAAAAAAATCCCCAAAAACTTGAAGATATTTCTTCGACCTGTACGACGAAATGCCTGCAAGGGGAACTGACAGGATGTCAGTGATACGCTCGGTGGGGGAAGGATGTGTCGTATCCTTCCCAATCGGGGCAAGTTTCGCCGTCCCAGCCGTAAGGGTGCATCCCACACACCAACAAGCTTTCACCGTACATTTGGCCGTGATAGTGTTGACAGCCGCGACAGGCCGGATGAAACGTTGAAGTCGGTCGAAAATAGGTAACGGAGACGAACGGATCGCTGTCCTCGTCAAAATTATCGAAGTCCCAATGCAGCTCGAAATCGCCATCGATCTCGAACCAAACGCGCAACCAATCGTCTAACGCGCGATCGATCTCCCGGCTCATATCATCGAGGGGAAAGACTTGCGCGATCGCCTCGTATAAGTCCTCAGAAATCGCCTCAGAGGTCGCGAACCAGCTATCGACTTGTTTCTCGAACTCCTGGTTCGCTTCGTCTACCCACGCTTCAAACTCGTCACAGGCCCGATCGATCGCTTTCCAAAATTCTGTCGTCCAGTCTTCCATAACGTATCGAACTCAACTTATCAGTCTTGCTTCAGGTGTTTCAGTTCTTCCTCGAGGTCTCGGACTTGTTGGTGTAATTCGTCCATTTCAGAGCGATCGGAAAGTTCGGGTCGCGTCGGTTCGACCTCTTCTTCCTCATCTAAAATTTCAATGCGACGGGGTTCCTTGGGACTGTCCGAGATGTCCTGAGACTGATGTGTTCGCTGTCCCTGCTGCATAATATCTTCGACGAACCGACGAGCCTCTTCCGAATTCATCTCGCCCCGTTCGACCAGTTCGTCCGCTAACTTCTGGGCTTTTACCCGAAGTTCGTTGGCTTGTTCGCCTGCATAGGAGGCCAAGCCCACACCGAGATAAAACGCCTTTTGAACCAAGTCTCCAAATCCAGCCATACTCACCTCTGCGATATATCTCTCCCTCCAGCGTAACTTACAGGACTCGCTTCCGGGGAGATGGGGAGATGAGGGAATGGGGAGGTGGGGAGATGATGAGGAGATGAGGTGAAGCCGTTAACTGTAGCTTCGCTGCGTGACGAGCGGGCCAGTTTCGCCGCATATTTCGAGTGTCTTTAGGTCACGCTATAACTCTTCACTCTTCCCTGTTCGCTCTTCCCTAAAAAAAGGCGACCCGGAGTTCACGCCTATTACGAGCATCCCGTATTGCTGCTACCTTCCGGTCCTGACAAGGTTTGAGCGTCGTAATCGCATGAGTCCGGGTCTATAGTTAATATAACACGATGGCGTCCAGTTTTATCAATGTGGGAAGAAAGATGAGGAGAGGCGATCGGGTGATGTGAAATTTCCTATCATCCCATCATCCCATCATCTCCTCTGACGGTTCGACAACCACACACCATTCATAGAGATCGTAAGTGACACAGTTGTTGACGACGAGGGGGTCGCGTTCCACGATCGCCTTGGCTTCCTCCATCGATTCGGCCTCGAACAGTAACATTCCGCCGCCGCGACATCCCCAGTAGCCACTTTTGGCGTTGTGACCCTTTGCGATTAAATCTTTGACGTATTCGATATGCGGCCGAACGTAGCGATCGAACGTAGACTTTTCAACGATACCGGTTTCGATTTTGGCAAACCAAGGCATGGAACGACAGTTAAATCCAGATTCTGAAAAACTCAGTCTCTACTTTATCGCGTTACTTCCACCGTTAACCGTCCGACGGGAGATTACCCAACTCAAGGAATACGTCCGCGACACCTACAACAGTCAAGCAGCCTTGAAATCGCCCCCGCACGTGACGTTACAACCGCCGTTCAAACGCACAGAGTCGGAAATGTCCGAAGTAAAACGCCAGTTGGCGGAGTTTGCGGCGAGTTATCCGCCAATTCCGATGAGACTGTCGGGATTTGCTGCGTTTCCACCGCGAGTGGTGTTTGTCGATGTCGTTCGCACGCCGGAATTGATGGCGTTGCAACCCGCTCTCGCATTGCATTTGGAACCGTTCGAGTTAAACGACGATCGCAGCCGAGATCGTCCCTTTCGTCCTCACGTCACCATCGCCTTTCGCGATCTCAAACGCTCTCAGTTCGAGCGGCTTTGGGCGGAAGTCAAAGAGCGATCGCTCGAATACGAGTTTCTCGTTCCCCACCTAACGCTGTTGAAACACAGCGGACGACGTTGGAACGTCGAGATGGAGTTTCCCTTCGCCTCGCCGATCGTCGAACGATATTGAAGAAAAAATCACCCGGACGCAACGCCCAGGCGATCGAGGGTCAACCCAATTCTGGAAAATCCAAAAACCCAAGAAACTCTAGAGCTTATACCTCTTTCTGGCGGCGAGATTTCACAGCCACCAATCCCATCAACCCGAGAGCCATTAACATCGACGGTTCGGGAACGTCGGCTACGTCGCCGGGTTCGTCGGGAATTGCAGCAAAGGTTCCCGTCATTCCCACGCCATCGTTGAAGCATTCGAGGAACGCGTGGGCGATCCATTCGGTGGCTTCTTGTCCGAGGAGAGAGCGATCGAAGCTGAAGGCGATCGTGTTCGATCCTTGACCTCCAATATTTCCAGCCCAGTCGAGTTCCAAACCGCTGGTGTCGGAAATCAAGTTGATGTCGCCCAAACGTCGATCGTAGCTGTTAATGACGTTCTTCGCGTTGCTGTCTCCGAAATAGTTTTTATCGAGGCTGGCGTCGCCATAGCTCGGGTTGCTGACAGCTTTTTCCCAGTCCGTCAAACTCGAATACCCTTGGTTCGCACCGGCAACTGATTTACCTGTGACTCCCATATACACGCCCGTTTCTCCAAGGGTAGAAGAATAGGAATAGACATCACCGTCGATTCCAGAATCGTTCGTACCGTCAAAGCGAATTCCCAAAACTTCTCCGGTTTGGAACGACTGATTGATGGTTTGGGTGGGATTGAGGTTAATAAACAGATCGCCCCAGTTAATGTGTCGATCTTTAACCTTGCTGTTATTTTGATAGGAGCCGCCCAAGGGCATATTTCCGTTGAGGGCAAACGTCACTGTATCGCCGTCGTCGCGGTAAGCCATGCCGAAGACTTCCATGGAGTTGTCACCGGATTTGTCGGTGAAGCTATCTGCCTGATACGTCCACAGGCTACCGGCTCTAGCGGCCGGGGAGAGGGCGGAGAGCGTGGCGACGGTTCCCACAGCGATCGTTGAAACGCGCATGATTTTTCCGAACGACATGGTAAATTCCTCTACTCTTTCTGTCTTTAAAAAAAATGGATAACACCCTTTAGATTCAGTATAAAGACTTTAGCTTTTTATTAAATAAAGTTTTAGCAAAAAATGACATGATAATTTTAAAGATATCGATCGACTGTCGAATCAAAAAAAGTAGTTTTATACGAATAAATACAGTAATTTAATATTTTGTAATAGCAAAATTGCAAAAAATGCGTATGTTTTTAAGTGAATATACGCAATTTAAGAAAAATAAAATTTCCGTATTTGTCAGGAGACTATCTAGTTTAAAACACTGAGATCTTGGAGATGCGAGAACAGAATCGAGATCGAACTGCGGAGACGGCTACCGAGATCGGCGACGGTCTCGTCTGGATCGACGATCGCCCCTCGGAGACTCCCCCCGTGCTGTAGCATTAACATGGCGATTCCCCTACAGCCGACTGCTGCTGTATCGATAATGCGTTTGGGACTGCGAATGCTCCGCTCTCTGCTGTTTGTTTACGTTTGCCTCTGTCTGTACGCCTACTTCGGTAGCGATCGCTCCATCTTCCTTCCCCCCGAAGCCAGCTATCGCGACAGCGAAGCGATCGTCAAAGTCCCCATCGGTGACGGCCGAGACATCTCAGCAATTTACCTTCCCAATGCTGAGGCTCGCTACACGATTCTCTACAGTCACGGGAACGCTGAAGATCTCGGACAGATTTTGCCAGTTCTCATCGAACTGCAAGGGTTCGGATTTGCCGTCTTCGCTTACGACTATCTCGGCTACGGAACCAGCGACGGTAAACCCTCAGAACGGAATACTTACTTAAGTATTAACGCAGCCTATCGCTACCTCACCCAAACACTGGAGGTTCCCCCGAGTCAGATTATCCTTTACGGTCGATCGCTCGGTGGCGGACCGTCGATCGACCTCGCCTCGCGAGAAGCGATCGCCGGACTCATCGTCGAAGGCACCTTTATCACCACGTTTCGCGTCGTCACGCGGCTTCGTATCGTCCCCTTCGATAAGTTCGACAACCTGTCTAAAATTCCCAACGTCTACTGTCCGGTCTTGGTGATTCACGGAACCGACGACGAAGTGGTTCCCTTCTGGCATAGCGAAACCCTCTTTGAAGCAGCCAACGAACCGAAACAGAACTATTGGGTCGAAAATTCCGGACACAATAACTTACAAGAGGTTGCTGGGGACGAATATGAAGTGGCGTTACAGTCGTTTCTGAAGTTAGTGAAAAAAGCGCAGGAGTAATTTCGAGCGGCGATCGCATCTGTCCGATTATCAAACGTCAGGCGATCGTCAACAAATGAGTAGCCTCGCTTATCTCGCGTTCAAAGAGTAGATCGATCTCACCGATCGGCACAACTATCTATAATGTGAAGAAAACCATCCGAGCGATCGCTCTGAAACCACACACAAAACATCTCAACAACCGTTCTAAAAATGTCCGACCAACAACATCCCCAAGCCAAAACCGATCGTGCCACCGTCAACGCTCTGTTAACCAGCGAACCCAACAATTACAACTTCGCCGAACTCGCCCGGTTACGCGTTCGCTATAACGGATTTCCCGGTGCTAGAGATATCCAAGCAGATTTAGATCGGATTTTGAAACAATGGAACCTCGACGAAGAGGCATTATTCGAGCAGACGCGACTACTCCACGCCAGCAGTCGCGTGTTTAAAGTCGGCTCTCACAAAAAGGACGAAGAAGATTGGAGTTGATACGGAATCCGAATCTCAACGCTTCGGTTCTCTTGGTGCGCGTTCCCTAGCACCGTGCGACGGTGCGGGGTCGCACCGCACCGCTCAGCGTTGAGTCCGAGTAGAGTCGAGGACTCAAATACTGGTTTTCCTCGACCCGAAAAGCCCCTCTCTGTGTCCTCTGTGCCTCTGTGGTGAAGACTTCTTGCAACCCAGCGTATTGGAAACAGATTCCGTAGGATAATTGATAATTCATAAATTGGGTTTGAGATTGCTTCGTCGGCGAAGAAATCCCCAAGAATTTCACCGGACTGCCAAACCTTTTCCTGTGGAGGAAAGGTAATCGTCCGTCGTGAGTTTTTTTCGGCAAATTGTAGGACGTCGATCGAGCTTAATTGCGACGAGCGAATTCAACCACGTTTTCGCGAACGGTCAAATCGTACTGTCCGAAAAAGTCCTGTCCGAGTAGTCCGATGTCGAGGTCGGGAGGGGCGATCGTCACCGGAACGTTGCGAGAAACAATACCGCCGAGTTCCATCGCGGGGATATATCCCACTTCAGCGGTAACGTTTCGTTGGCTGGCCGTATCGATTTGAATGTTTCCCGCCCTAGCCACTTGTAACTCTCGGGCCATGCTTTGAGTGATGACAGTATTGCTAGCACCCGTATCGAGCAGCATCTCGAACGTTTGGCGACCGTTGAAAGTGACGTTAACGACGGGAATACCGCTCAAGCGTCTGATGATGGGAACTTGGACGACGTTGGCAGCGGTTCGACCCGCCTCCGGACTCGGTGTAGAGGTGGGTTCGGTGGCAGTTGGAGGGGGGTTACTCGGACAGAGATCTCCTAGGTCGATTCGGTTTCCGGCGGGGTCGATGAGGAAACATCCTTCGTATTCTTGAGCGATCGCGTTGTCTCGAGCGCAAGCCAAGCCGAGAGCCGAGAGGAATGCAGCAACAGCAATAGTGCGTTTCATCAAAGATAGTGAGACTTTCTCAACCCAACTGTATCAAATCCGATCGCGCGGCGGCGTTGAGGAAAAGGCGGTCGCGTGACAGTTTGCCAACTGTCTACCGCTTGGGGACGACGTTCGTTTTGGCAAACGAGGGCGACAAGGGGTAGACAGCGAGTGTAGCGTCGGCATCGGCGAGGACGGTAAGACAAGTGTGCGAGCCAAAATCGGAGACGACGGACGGTCGATCGTACACTTGTGCCGTAGGCGCAATCACTCGAACCTTCTCCTCGATGCTATGAATTCTACCGATCTCGCTTTTACCCCAGCCGTCGAATTGGCGAAACTGGTGCGACAACGGATCGTTTCGCCCCTAGAACTGACGAAACTGTATCTCGATCGCATCGATCGCGCGAACGGTCGTCTCGGGGCGTTCTTCACCGTCACGAGCGATCGCGCCCTAACCCTGGCGACCGCCCAAACCGAAACCTTAGCCCAGACCGAGGATACCCGTCACTTACCGCCGTTTTTCGGCGTTCCGATTTCCGTCAAAGACCTTACGCCCGTCGAAGGCATTCCCTGCACGCGGGGAGCAGCAGTCCTGCGCGATCGCATCCCCAATTCCACCGCCGCCGTAGTCGCGAAACTCGAAGGGGCGGGTTTCAACATCCTCGGGAAAACGGCGACCTCCGAGTTGGGATCGATGCCGTTTACCGAACCGCCCGGATTTCCCCCCGCTCGCAATCCGTGGAACCTCGACTATACCCCAGGTGGCTCGAGTGGCGGTGCGGCGGCGGCCGTAGCAGCGGGGCTGTGTCCAGTCGCCCACGGCTCGGATGGAGGGGGATCGGTGCGCGGACCGGCAGCCTGTTGCGGTCTGGTGGGACTCAAACCGTCGCGGGGTCGCATTTCCCAAGCCCCCGCAGGAGAACATTTGATGGGCATGGCCACGGCCGGACCTCTGACACGGACTGTCGCCGATGCTGCGGCAATGTTGGACGTGATGTCGGGCTACGTGACGGGCGATCCCTACTGGCTACCGCAACCCGAAACGTCGTTTTTAGAAGCGATGCAGCAATCACCACCGCCGTTGCGAGCGGCCGTGGCGACAGAAATTCCCGGTTGGGCGATCGAACGACAGTGCCGACAGGCAGTCGAGGAGACGGCGACGCAGTTAGAAGCCTCGGGACATCGCGTCGAACTCGCCTGTCCCGATTTTCGTCCCCTGGTCGAACCGTTTCGACAACTCTTCGCGGCGGGGGTTGCCTCGACGGGGATGCCGCCAGAAGTATTGAGTCCGGTGAACCGCTGGCTGATCTCGCAAGTGGGTACTGTGGTGGACGTTTTGCAGGCTCAAGCGAAGTTACAGATGTTAGCCCGGTCGATCGTCGCCTTTTTCGAGGAGTTCGATCTCTTAATCCTGCCGACGTACCTGCACCCGACCGTGCGTGTGGGAGAATGGGCGCAGTTGCCTCCAGAAGACGTTCTCGACGCGGTGACGAACTGGATTTTACCCTGTCCGCCGTTTAACGCGTCCGGCCAGCCTTCGATCGCCGTTCCCTCGGGCTTCGACGATCGCGGGTTGCCCTTGAGCGTGCAGGTGGTGGGCAAACCGGGCGCTGAAGCGACCTTGTTACAGGTGGCGGCGCAACTCGAACGTTCTCAGCAATGGTGTCAGTTTCGCCCCCCTCAGACGGTACTCTAGGAGCAAAACTACTGTATCGTTCGAGTAAGAGCTAATGAACGCGAAGAAAATTGGATTTTGGGCGGTCGTAATTCTTCTCGTCCTTTTTATTGTCGATGGCGATCGCTGGACGTTTTTACCGCGATCGATGCGAGATGCCAGTTATCAAAGTCGGACGTTTTTAGTGGGATTGTGGCCGGACTGGTTAAAACCCAAAGACCGCGACCAGCAGCGGCAAGAACAAATCGAACAGCTAGAACGCTAAAGAGCGTTCGATCGCACTTTTTCTGACATTACCCATGAATCGTTTTTCTTTTCTTATCGCCGTTTTTGTCACGGCTATCTGGGCGATCGCGATCGCCGGACTCGCCATCGGGAACGCCACTCCGGTTTCCCTGCAATTTTTGGCGTGGCAATCTATCGAGATTCCCCTGGGAACCCTATTAGCCTTCGCCGGAGCTGGGGGACTCGTCAGTGGGGCGATCGCGATCGCGGCCGCCTCAAAGTGAGTAGACGCGGCCGTCGAAGAAAATACGAGTGATGCCTTTGGCTTGCAAGTGCGAGCTGACTTTTTGCAGCATCCGACTGTCGGGGACTTTCATCACCCGCTGGCTTCGGTTGGCAAACCGACGTGCGACGCGATGGTTGTCGAATACGGGCAAGGTTTTCGCCGAGACTTCCTCAGCGGGAACCGGCCCGAGGTCGTCGAACTCTTTGAGCGGCCGCGCGATCAGTTCCGAAGCGCGATCGACGACGAGATAGCAAGTTTTCGGCAGCGTCGCCTCCGCTAGAGGAGATACGCTCAGCAGAGGAGTCGTCCCTCGCAGTTTGGGTTTTTCTGGCGCTGGGGACGGCGTGGCTGGTGGCGGTACGTCCTCGGGAGGTTCGCGACGCCGTATCGGGGTTTCAACGTCGCGACTGTCCTCACTCGCATCGATAACGCGTTTGCGCCGCCGTCGGCGCGGCTTGACATCGACCTCGAGACTGAGCTGTTCGCCGTCCTCAGCCGGTGCGTCGTCGAATTGGGGTTGTTGTCGTGGAGACGACGGCTTGCCCGATCGCGATCGCGAGGCTCGTTTTTGTTGGATGAGCCGGTCGTACTCCTCCGCAGAGAAGCTGCTTTTGAGCAGGCGAGAAATCGTCGAGTTGCTGACGCTGTAGCGTTTAGCTAGCGTCGAAGTCGTTTCGCCCGGATTTCGGTACTGCTCGAGGATTTCCGTTTTGTCGGCATCAGATAGTTTTTTGGCACTCATTCCGTCGTGATTGGATTAAAAGACTGAGGATGGCTGGGCGGAAAAAACGAGGGGTTTAAGAGGAAGATCCCCGGCGGCGACGGCTACCTCGCGAGATCGATCGCGTCGATACGTCGTATTCGAGCAAAGCTCCGATCGCAAAGAAAACCCCGGTAAAGATAAAGAACACTTCGAGCAAGTCACCGCTTTCGTAGTTGGGAATATTTTTATCGGCGTACTTAAACCACATATCGGCGATATATAGCGAAAACGCCGCTGCCGCGATCATGCGCCAGGATTGAGAAAACCGCCCGCCCCAGAAAGCTAACAGTAACACAGCGGCGATAATGAGCAGCAAAACGTCTAGAACCACGTACAGCAGGTTGAGAGGCGGTCCGAGGGGGTCGAGTTGTTTTTCGAGACCGATGACCCATTCCGGCGCCGGACGAGCCGGTTCGATGGCGACGACGGCTTCTTCAACGGAGGGGGTACTCGCGAGGAAGTCGAACGGATAGGAGACCCAAGCGGCGAACGCGATACCCGCCACAGCGATAGCAAGCGTCACGCCCCATTGCCATAATTCCAGGTTTAACCGGCGCGATCGCACCGCGAGGATCATCCCCACCGTCAAACACACGTAGCTGATCACGTAAAACAGATCGCCGGGGGACACCGCCGGACTCAGTTCCCAGTACAATTCCCACCAACTGAAGAAGAGGTTGCCCACAAAGTAGGACAACAACCCCAATCCCATCCCCAACCAGACGTTGCGACCGCTGACGATTTGGTTGCTGAAGCTGTTCCGCAAACAGAGGATTCCAGCAAACAGAAAGGCGGCTTGTTCTAACAACAACGTGCCGATTCCGTACCAAAACGGGCGGCCTTCACCAGGAAGCGTGACGCTGAACAGTAAGAAGAACAGCAGCGACCCCACCCCCCAAGTGACGGCAGCGGACACGAGAACGGGTGTAGACAACAACGACTTCATGCCGCCTGCTTTTTCAGCTTTTTCGGAAGTAGTACTCATAAGAACGTTTCGTGGCTAACAACCAATATTCAAAAGCGGGCTGAACCCACCCGAGATCGGGCCTCAGTCGGGTTGGCGATCGAGACCGCACGCCCCCTTTTCCTTTTAATTTTCACATTCCCCGGCATGACAGAACCCCGTGTCAAAAAATCTTCAAGCAGTCGCCCACAGCTTGCCGAGGGGCGATTGGTTCATCCAATTGATAAATTGTTCCCGTTCGGTTTCGGGTAAGTCTTGTAACGCATCGATCGCCCGCTCGACAAAGGTAGGATTGCCGAAATACTCTTTCCCAAGACGGTGCAGTTCTTGCAGGAGCGTATTGAGGTGGTGTTCCTGCCAGGGCGGTACTTGAGTGCTTTCGAGGGGATCGCGTTCGAGTAAGTTGCCGATTTCGTCGGCAGAGGTTGCTTGGGGAAAGTTCCACTGTTGGAACACCTTGGCAATCTCTTTTTCAAAAGCACTGGCTTGTCGGTTGCCCAACAAGTCTTCAATATCGAAGTAGACGGCTTGTAACAATAGCAGCGCAGCCTGCGTGAACGACGGTGCCGCCGCCACGCCACTTCCCGAACCCTCCTCGCTGAGCTGTTCGATACGAACTTTTCCCCAAACGCTATATCGATCGGGTTCTTCAAGCAGGACACAGGCTTTACCTCGATTGTCCGTTAAATCTCGCCAAAACGTTCTCGCTTCTTCGGCTTGTTGGGCGTTAAACACGCTAATTAAGCGGAAAGTCTGTCCTTGATACTTCAGGACAGGAACTTGCTGACCCGTTTTGGGGTGTTGTACCCCGGTAATTTCAACATCCTGCCTTTTCAGAATAAACATGACACTGCCAATTGACTCCGATCGGGGGCCGATGGGTGGTGCGGTGTACGACAGGTAGGGCGCTCTCACACCCGTCTCGACGGGGCGTGGTTCTCGCTTCCGTGAGGACCGGGATTTACCGTTACCCAGACGCGGCCGCTCCCCAAGAAAGCTTCTACGGTGCGTCCCACCGCAGTTGAGGTTCGGTTCCGAGAATTGCTTCCCAGGGATACCCTTATTCGGTGTCTGGTGTTATCCGAAGTTTGGCAATCGCAAGACGGGAAACCCATGTTTTTAGATTCTACCGAAAATCCGCTCGTAAGAGGAGATGGAGAGATGGGGAGATCTGAATATGGCGACGGTTTTCACCCAACTGGGTCGATTCTTGGGAAAATTTTGTCGAGGGTCGAAGGTCGAGGGTGGGGTCGGGGAACTGGATACGCCTCGCGAGCGTGAAGACTGTTGGCAAGGGTGTCTGGAGGCTTGGCGGCGGGCGGAAAAGGGTCGGCGAGAAAGGGGAAACGGTAAATTTCTGGATCTTCTGAATATACAGTGGTTTTCTGTATCTAGATAACGTGATACTGAGAGTTTCAGCGCTCGAAGTCAATTTTTGGGTCTCCTAAGCGACGCTTCGATCGCCAATCCAGAAGATCCCAATTTTTCCAAGTTTACATATCCTAAGACGGACGGCGGGAACGATCGAGTTGTGCCGTGGCGTAAATTTTCTGGCTGTATTCGATGAGGCGATCTTTGGCGACGGCGTAGGCGGGAGCTTCTTGGGGAATCATCCGTAGATATTGATTGGCCAAGGTGTACGCTCCTCGCCGGGCTACGCCATCGGCTTGGACGAGAAGGGCTTCGGCTTGTTGGTTGCGCGACTCGACGTAAAGGGGGATTTTCGCTTGAGCTTCTCGATAGGCAGAGGTTTCGGTGGGAATCTGTCGCAGGTACGCTAAGGCTCCGGCAAAATCGCCCCCGTAAGCGAGGTATTTGGCGCGATACAGCCAATATTCGGATTGTACGTTCCATTGGTGGCGATATTCGATCGCTTTGAGTTCGGCTTTTTCGCGAAGTGAAGTCCCTTTGGGAATTTGTTCGAGAAACGCGATCGCGGCGGCGAAGTCTCGTTGCTGCGCGCGATCGAAGGCTGCTTGTAACGATCGCTGCGCTCGTTGCTCGATGTTGGCTCGCGTGCGTTCGGCGAGGTTCTGTTGCCAGGGTTTGTCGTCCCCCACGGCGGCGATCGCTCGAGCGGGGAGGGGTTTGGGACGCGCCAGTTTTGCTTCGACGTCGGCTTTTACGCGATCGGCCAGGGCTGTAAAATCCCGTTTCCACAGCTTCGCTTCTGCGGCTACCACGTCTTCCCAAATTTCGGGTTCGGAGGCGATCGGACGCAACATATCTGAGGAAACTGTCTTCTCTGAGGAGATCTCTGCCTCGAGTGCGTCTTCGGGTTCGGCCTCGAACAACACCTCAGCGTAGTAATGACTGGCGACGAGTGCTGTGGCAATTCCGGCACTGGTTCCCATTAAATAAAACCAGGGTTGAGGCGATCGCGGGTTTTGCGGCGGACGCGGACGGGGTGGGGCGGAACGAGACTTACGGCGAACCATGGCGCAGACGGGGGGGGTTGACAATCGATCGAGATTGGTTTCTCTGTACGGTCGCGATCGCTCTCGTCCGGATGGTTTGAGGCGAAAATGCAGGCAAACCCCCCATCGACTAAAACAACCTAAAGATTTGTAATGGTTGCCGAGGTTGCTCTAGAACCGTTTGTTAAAATGCTCGCGATAGCAACATTTTCTAACCGGTAAATATGACTTCGGCTACTGCCTTACCGAACGCGCCCGACATCACCCCCGAGGACTACCTCGTCCTCGGTTTGGCGGTCTGCTTCGTGCGCGAAGACGACGAAATTCTTCCCGTGCAAGTTGTCGAACCCATTCCTTCTTCTGCTCTCGAAGCACTTTTGAAAGGAATTCCCACATCTTATAAACTCGCTTACGCCACCACCGTCGGAGAACTCCTCGACGGAACGACGTTGAAAATTCCTCAAACGTTTCCGCCAGACTGTCAGCTCGGTGAAAATATCGTCGAACGCCTTGTTGCTGCTGTTCGGACGTATAAAAAGCGTCCTGAAGCCCGACAACATATTGAGGTAGGAACGACGTTCGATGGATTCGCTCACAATTTAGAACGCAAGCGACTGTTGAATATCGAACGAGTTGTTTCGACGGAAGATAACGTCAAACAACATCGCTACACCCACGAAGTTTTATAGAATTTTTGTTGGTTTTTCGATCGAGCTGTAGAAAATTATAAAACTTTTTGTAGGGGCGATCTCCCCTTTTTGAAACCTGTTGAGAAGCGGAGTTTCTAGAGAGTTTAAGCTCGATAAATCGACGATCGATTTAATCGAATAAAAACGAACTCCACTGCGAAACGATGTCTTCAGAACCGTACCAGCGACCGGGCGATCGCGGAGAATGCCACACGTCTTCGAGGGTGAGATTTTCCGCCCCCGCTAAATGGGCGGCCGCGATCGGCGTAATGCCGTCGCCCCAAGTGTTGGCTTCGCCGCAGGTGAGTTTGTAGCTGTTGTACGCCAACCACTGACCCCCACCGAGGCGGCGGCGTCCGAAAACGGATTTTCCAGCGACGCAGAGATATCGCACGTCGGGATAGAACGCACCGGGATAGTTTTCGTTGACGAAATCGAGGTTGCGCCGCGTCCAGTATTCTTGGCTGGTGTGGGGCGTTCCGAGACAGACGAGCGATCGCACGCGCGATCGGGCGTTCCACAATCCCGGTGTATTTTCGGTCACGTCGCCGTGAATGCAGTAGGGTTTCTCGCCGAGATAAATGCGTCCGATCCATCCGCCAGCGGAATGCCCCACTAAATCGACCTCGCTGGCCGAGTGAGTCTCGATCGCCTGGCAGACAGCGCGATCGATTTCCCGTAAAATCGGCACGATCGACCGTCCGCCCAATGTCGGAATCCAACTCGATTTCCGTAGTGGAACCACGGTGGTTGGAATCCCCAAGCCTCGAAGCTGTTCGGCGAAAGGGTGGTAATCGTCGGCACTGGCAAAATAGCCCGGAAGAATGACAGTCGGTCGTGGCATAATCGGTTCAGTCTATTCGGTCGCGTGTTTTGAAGCTTAACGCTCGTGCGGTAGCGATCGCTCGAAGTCCGCTCGATTCTCTGATAACTCAAACAGAGTACCTGGTGTTATGACTCAAATCTCCCCTCCTGCTGACAATTCTTTCGGCTTCGTTCCCGATGAGGCGATCGTGGACACGCGAATGCCCGTCGATGATTTTGCCTCGGCCAAGCAGAAGCGACTGTTAACGGATTCTCTCTACACCTCTCTGCGGGGTCAGCCGTTTCTCGTCGAAGCCAACGTCGGCATTCTGCACACCCAAGGGCAACCTCTCGTCGTCCCCGATTTGATTCTCAGCCTCGATGTCAATACGAGTTGGTGGCAACAGCGACATTCTCCTTATTTTATCTGGCAGTTCGGGAAATCGCCGGATTTGGTTCTCGAAATCGTCTCCGATCGCTACGGCGACGAACTCGGTAGTAAACTCGCCACGTACGAGCGGCTGCGGGTGAGTTATTACGTGGTGTTCGATCCCGACAAACTGATCGGTGAGGCGACGTTAACGGTCTACGAACTGCGTGGAAAATGCTATTTTGAAATCGCAAAAATCGATCGAGATGGCAAGTCGATTTGGCTCGAGCAAGTCGGATTGGGATTGCTACTGTGGCAGGGAGATTTTGAGGAAAAAGAAAATCTTTGGTTGCGCTGGTGCGATCGAGAAAGTCACGTTTTACCGACAGGATTCGAGTTAGCACAGCAGGAATTTCTCGAACGCGAGGAACAGGAAAAACGTGCCGAGCGTGCTGAATCGCAGTTAGGTCAGGCCAACCAACGCACGGAGAGATCGAAAAAATGGGCGAATCGCCTCGCCGAACAGTTGCGATCGCTCGGTGTCGATCCCGATACGATTTAATTTGTTGGACGTGAACGTGGTAGGATTAGGAATTCGTGGCAGTCGCGCTCGGGTGCATCCCAGTTATGCAATAAGCAAAAATGCTTACCCTTAAAGAGCAGCATAAGAGCTAAGCTTTGGGTAGTTCATCGAAAAATTTGGGTTGGAAACCCCGTCCTTCTAGGACAGCTTTACAGTAGAATGAAATTGGTCACTGACCCACCCGAGACGATGGAGACAGAAAGCCTAACTTCAAAGATTGCGGAATCCGCAACGGCGCAGAAAAATCGGTAGACCGGGAAAAGAGGATGGGGCAATGGGCAGTCCAACCCCTGAATCAACCAATTACATCAAGATTTCTCCTTTGAGATTTCGACACATAAGGCGGTGGGACACACCGTTACAGTCTGTGGAGCGAGTGTAAGACGCAGTCTTCGCAGCTCTCGGAGCTTGCATCCGAGAGAACGAAGACTTGAAAGACATTGTTCTGGAGAGCAACTGCGAAAACCCCGTAAGGGACAGAAGCAGAAAAGCCAAATCGTGAGGTTTGGAATCACCGCACCTTTAGGTCGGTGAGGATGTCAACGCCTATCCGATCGAGCCTCGACATCGGATTGTCAACTACAACTACTACCAAGCTGAGGGCATTTCAATTGGCTCGGGTGAGATTGAGTCAACGGTCAAGCCAATTGGGCGACGGGTTAAGATTTCAGGGGCTCAGTGGCACGAAGACAACGTGCAACAAGTGCTAAAGCACCGATGTGCCTACCTGAACCATCAATTCTCAGACTGAGTCTTGCAAGATTGGGATGCACCCGGTCGAAACCCGTTAGTGACGTACTCCCGACGCCGACCGCTAAGCGGTACGGCGCGGGCTTCTCCTCCCGTTACGGGATTCGCGTTTTATAGTGAGGCGAACGCCCAGCCCCACTTTTTTGATGAGTACCCCAGAATTAACGTCCCGTGGCATAGA
>NZ_JAQNCQ010000317.1:0-5995 GCF_028368005.1 Geitlerinema sp. CS-897
AAGAAAGAGGACTGAGTACGGTCGGGCAGACCGGAACAATGCTCATGGAGGGTAAAGAGATCGGGGTTGGAGTTCGTACTTCAGCTAGACTCTCCCTATGAAGTGAGAATCCCCGCCCCTTCCAGGGCGGGGAGTTGTCAAACCCCAGCGTCGTTTGGGAATCGTATCGATCGCAGCGCGATCGCACGATCGGTTAGAGATATTTCTCAAGCGTGTTAGCCAGCGTGGTTTTGGGAACCGCTCCAACCACCATATCGACTCTTTGACCGTTTTTGAAGATCATCAGCGTCGGGATACTGCGAATTCCATACTTGCTCGCCACTTCAGGATTGTCGTCGGTGTTGAGTTTCACGACCTTGACTTTCCCTTCGTATTGCTGAGCGATTTCGTCTACCACGGGGCCGACCATGCGACAAGGACCGCACCAAGGGGCCCAAAAATCTACCAGAACCGGCAGGTCGCTTTCTAAGACATCTTCTTTAAAGCTTGCATCTGAAACTTCTACGGCTGATGACATACCTCGAAATCCTTATATCGATCGTTTGTTCAGTCTTGAGTTTAACATTCCCTCTGCCACTGCCTTGCAAGATGCGGTGCGCGGCGCGTGCCAGAAGCTACTTCTGACGTCGCACGAGCGATCGGCTGACTGACAGCGGTGCAGATCGACCTGACCCGATTTCGGGCAAACTCAAGAAGCATGAGGGGTTCGACAGAGTGAAAACGAGCAGTCGAACTCGATCTAGCTTTGGCGATATCGTTTCCGACCTGACGACTTTTCAAGCTGTATAGCGCTCTCGAGCCTCGGTCGCAACGAGTTTCACGAGTATCGTGCTATCTAACATTTTACCATAGCGCTCTCTTGGGGAAACGGCGCTCTGAATGCTAAAAATGTATATATTTGTAGCGTTTTTCTACAAAAGAAACCACCCGAACGTTCTGTCCGGGCGGAGTGTGGTGTGAGGAGTGAACGGAAACATGCGTCTCCGCTATTTATTATTTTAATAAATAACTCTCCCAGATCCGCCACAACCTGGAAATTTTTTAACAAGACCCTTCTGGGGTGACAAGGAAGACCGGGAAGAGGGGAGGAAAAGTGAGAGGGGGAGACGACCGGATGACCGGACGATGTGAAATCACCTCACCTCCTCATCCTCTCACCTCCTCACTTCCTCATCTCCGTCACGGGTGACGGTTCGCTGTTACTTGCCCATACCGAGTTGCTGGGCTTTCTGATACACCTTCCCTTCAGTCAACAGGGACGGAGCGATCGCCACTTCTACCTGCTGCATTTCCTTGAGGTTCTTCGCGCCGAGGGTTCCCATGCTCGTTTTCAACGCGCCCAGGAAATTGTGGGTTCCGTCGTCGAGTTGCGCCGGACCGCGCAAAATCTGCTCGAGGGTTCCCGTACTACCGACGCGAATGCGCGTGCCGCGAGGGAGAACCGGACTCGGGGTCGCCATCCCCCAGTGGAAACCGCGACCGGGAGCTTCTTTGGCACGGGCGATCGGCGATCCGATCATCACGCCGTCTGCACCGCAAGCGATACATTTACAAATATCGCCCCCCGTGACTAACCCTCCGTCGGCAATGACAGAGACATAGTTTCCAGTTTCGCGGAAATAGTCGTCTCGAGCGGCCGCACAGTCGGCGACGGCAGTAGCTTGAGGAATGCCGATACCGAGAACGCCGCGCGAGGTACAAGCCGCACCCGGACCGATCCCCACCATGACCGCTGCTGCACCCGCTTTCATAAGTTCGAGGGCGACTTCGTAAGTGACGCAGTTTCCCAGAACCACGGGCATGGGCATTTCTTTGCAAAATCCTGTCAAATCGAGCGGTGTGACGGAGGCGGGGGAGAGGTGCGAGGTCGATACGACGGTCGCTTGTACGAAGAACAGGTCGGCCTCGGCCCCGGCTACCGCTTCGCCGAATTTCACAGCACCGGCTGGCGTCGCGCTGACTGCGGCGATTCCACCTTGTTTTTTAATTTCGTGAATGCGTTTTTCAATGAGTTCCGGTCGGATCGGCTTGCTGTACAACTCTTGCATCAGCGGCACGAATTCGTGCTTGTCTACCGATGCAATGCGATCGAGTATCGGATTGGGGTCGTCGTACCGCGTTTGAATCCCTTCGAGGTTCAGGACGCCTAGCGCTCCCATTTCCGAGAGCAATGCCGCCATACTGACATCGACCACCCCGTCCATCGCACTGGCGATGATGGGGATTTCTCGCTCGATGCCACCGATCGTCCAGGTGGTATCGGCGAGGTCGGGGTCGACGGTGCGCTGACCCGGTACTAACGCGATTTCGTCAATTCCGTAAGCTCGGCGAGCCGTTTTGCCCCGCCCAATTACAATATCCACTGTTCTTTACCGTTCCCAAAGCTATTTAAGCTAGACTAGCAAATTTACCCAAAAACGATCCATTGCACAAGGGATGAGGGAACGGGGAATGGGGAATGATGAGGGAATGGGGAATGATGAGGGAATGGGGAACGGGGAATGGGGAACGGGGAACGGGGAACGGGGAACGGGGAACGGGGAAAAGATTGTCAACTCACTCAATTCCAGTCGCCTTGTACGGCAAATGCCGACCAGTAATAGGGGGAGTTCCAACGTGGCGATCGCATCAAGTCTAATTGCGCCTCTCGTAACGCCGCCGCTGGAGAACGCTGGTTTTGCAACATCTGACGGTAAAACCGCTCCATTAACTCCGCCGTTCCCGCATCGTCTACCGCCCAAAAACTTACGAGGACGCGATCGCTACCTGCATACATAAAGCCTCTTGTCAAGCCCACGATGCCCTCGCCGCGAATTTCTCGACCTCGCCCCGTATTGCAAGCACTCAACACAACCAGTTCGGCGTACAAGTCCAGATTGAAGATATCGTACAGCCGTAAAAAGCCGTTTTGCGGCCGGCCGTTGCGGTCGATCAGCGACAATACCAAGCCCGAAAGTTCGGGCGTCACGCTATTGGCTAAACCGTGAGTGGCGAAGTGAACGATGCGATAGTCGTCGAGAGGCGTCGTCATCATAACTTGGCGGTTGGCCTCGAACCCCAACGCTTGTAAACGCATCGACTCGGGAACCCAGCGAGAAATACGCTCGGCTTCTTCTCCCGTGAAAGACAATCGGTTGAAGCGAACTTCTGACTGACGCGCCGATCGATCTAACTCGGGTGGTAACTCGACAGCGGCGATCGTGTTGGGAAGGCGTTCGTCGTCGGGAGAGAAGATCGGATCGGCGAACACGGCTAGGGTTTTCGAGGGAGGACGGTGAATTTTTCGATTGCGGCGGAGAGCGGCGAGGGTAGACGCCGAGGGCAAGTGGACGATCTCGAAATCTTGTAAGAGCAGTCGGTTGTCGCCTCGAGTCAGAGCGGCAAACGGAACGTATTGCAACACGCCGTCACCGACGATCGCCAATCGCGTCGAAGCCAGGCGATCGCTCTCGGGCGGTAAAATCGCTCGACTCAGCTGTGCGGCGGCCTCGGCGACAACTTGAGGGCGGTTTCGGTAGCGGGGAACGTAAATCGTTTCGAGAAACCAGTTGGCGGCGGCTTCGATATCGGCGCGCGGGGGAAGCTCGTAACTGTGAAAGTCGTTCGGGGTAACGCTCCACAGGTAACTGCGCTCGTTGCCGAGGGCGTAAATCAGTAACGTGGTGTTGGTGTCGAGGAGTTTGTTTTGTACGTCGCCGAGCGTGACGGGTTGCGGCTGCGTGAGGTCGGCATACCGGGGATTCGCAGCGCGAATTCTTGCCTGTACGTCGCGAATTTCGGCGATCGCCGCTTCAAACGCCGCATCGAGTTCGGCGGCTTCGGCGTCGGTATGTTCGCGACTGAAGACTTCGATGCGCTGGCGTTCGAGAAGGTGAAGCTGAGCTTGAGCTTCTTCGAGGCGATCGCGCAATTCGGGATCGATACCCTGTTCGATGTCGCCACCGGAAGAGTGGAGGAGATCCAAGAGCGATCGCGCGCTGGCGCGTTCTTTCGCGTGAAAGGCGATCGCGTCGAATCCAGCTTCGGGGGATTGGCGGTGCATCTGCATGAGCAGATCGATGTAAAACTCGTAATAATCTTGCTGTGTGGCGAAAAAGGTGGCGCGGAGGGTTTCCTCAATGACATGGGTACGCAAGTCTTCAACGATGTCGAGGGCGAGTTCGATTTCCGTGCGGGCGCGATCGAGATTTCCCCGTTGGCGGTAAACGCGGGCGATACTGTAATGGGTGCGGGCGATTCCAGGGCGATCGCCGGTATCTTCGCGCAAGGGTAACGCACGAGTGTAGAAATCGAGGGCGGTGTCGAGATTGCCGACTTGAAAATAGACATCGCCGATGTTGTTGAGCGTGCTAGCTTCAGCGCGACTGTTGTGGATTTCGCCCCAAATATCGACCGCTTGGGCGAACGCACGCAGAGCTTTTTCGATATCGTTTTGTCGGCTGTAGAGATAGCCGAGATTGTTGAAAGTGCTGGCAGCTCCTGCGCGATCGTCGATCGCTTTCCAAGTCTCGAGAGCGCGGGTGTAAAATTCCAAGGCGCGATCGAACTCGTTGGCGTCTAAATACGCTCCCCCGAGATTGTTGAGCGTGGCGGCGATGTTGGCGGAATTTCCCAGCGTTTCGACGAGGGTGAGGGCGTCGGTATAGAGGGCGATCGCATTTTGGGGATCGCCTAACTCGCGGTAAACGTAGCCGAGATCGTTGAAGGTTTCGGCCGTTCCCGTTTGATAGCCCGTCTCTTCCCACAGGGGAAGGGCGCGACGGTAGGTATCGAGAGCCGTTTGATATTCGCCCCGCAGCGATCGCACCTCCGCCAGTTGAGTCAGGGTTTGCGCGACGGCGTGGGGATCGCCTGCGGCTTCGAGGAGGGGTAACGCCGTTTGGTAACTCTCGAGAGCGTCGTCGAGATCGCCCAGTTGCAGTTGTGCTGTGGCGATATTTGTCAAAACGTTCGCTGCCATCGTCCCGTTGTTCGAGCGATCGAACAGTTCGACCGCTTCGCGCCATTTCGCGATCGCCTCGTGATAGGCTCGGGCAGTTCCGTCGCGGTAGCGTTGCAAGCCTTCAACGAGCGCTTGGTTCGCAGCAGTTTGCACGTCAGGGGCTTCGTTCGATCTCACGACTCCCGCCAAGGTTCCCAAAGCAAGGGCGATCGCTGCCATTCCCGAAACGACCCGTTTCATCTTTTCTTACCTATTTCCCCTTTTTTCTGTGAATCGCGAAGACAGTTGACAGTTGACAGTCGATCGTTTCCCCGTTCCCCATCAATGCTCGAAAATATTTTGATATTGCATCAAATCCAACGCGGTAAAGACGGGAATACAATCAAAACAACGTTGGGCGAGTTCCCAGCGATCTTCCCGTTTCAGCATCGTTGCGAGTTTCGCTTTGAGTCCGATCAGATAACGCACGTCGTTCGCCGCGTAACTCAACTGTTCTTCTGAGAGGTTGGCGGCATTTCCCCAGTCAGAACTTTGGGCTTTTTTATCGAGTTCGACGCCTTCGAGTTCGCCCACCAGGGCTTTTAAGCCGTGAGACGAGGTATAGGTACGAGCGAGTTTGCTGGCGATTTTCGTGCAGAATAGCGGTTTCGTGACGATTCCCAGATGATAGTCGAGCGTTGCAACATCGAACCGCGCGTAATGAAAGATTTTGAGGCTCGAGTCGGTTTCCAACAGGCGTTTGAGGTTCGGGGCGTCCGTTTGTCCCCGTTGGATGCGAACGGCGCTGACAAACCCACTCGGATCGCAGAGTTGTACGAGACACAAGCGATCTCGCTGGGGAAGCAATCCCATCGTTTCAGTATCGATCGCCAACTCAGACGCATCGAGGTAGCGATCGAGGGTGCTGTCGTCGAGATCGCGATCGAACACTTTAAAATTTTGCTGTTCCATACTTCCTGTCAAAGTCAATCCCTCTCCCATCATCCCATGTTGGAGCGAGAGAAGGGGAGAGGGGGAGAAGGGGAGAGGGGGAGCAAGGGAGAGGGGGAGAGG
>NZ_JAQNCQ010000318.1:0-15983 GCF_028368005.1 Geitlerinema sp. CS-897
ATCACTGCCTGTAGCTGATGACGCTCTTCTGCTGTCAGGCGCACAATGTATTTTTTCTGCATGGGACTCCGGCTCGCTCCCTACAGATTACCTCAATACTCCCGTTAACCCTAATTCTTAGAGTTGACGCTGCACTAGGTCGGAAAAGACCGCTTCGTAGCACGGGTCACTACAACAATCTTCTCGACCGAACTCGAACAGTCGTCAGGATCGAGGTAGCACGAAAGAAGTGTTAATATTATAGACCGCATCAGATAAGGATGAGTGAAATTGAGAAGATGCCGTTTTCTTGAATTATTCACTTATGTAATTTAGGAGAACGAGTCATATCAAACATCAAACCGGGTGCATCTCAATTTCGTAGAATCACCCCTCCGCCTTCGGCACCTCCCCTTAGCAAGGGGAGGATGGGTTGGGTTCCGATCGCAAAAGTGAGATGCACCCTATCAAACCCCTCTCCGTGGCTCGGGATTGATGTGAGTCAAGAAACCCTAGACATTTATATCCGTCCGTTGGGAAAAGCTGTAAAAGTCAAAAATACCGAGGTAAAAATTGCTCGTTTAGTTGAGTCTCTCCAAGAGTATACAATTGAGCGCCTGGTGGTGGAAGCCACTGGAGGTCTGGAAACGGAACTGGTCATTCAATTACAAGAAGCCAACTTGCCGGTTTCTTTAATTAACCCTCGGCAAGGAAGAGACTTCGCCAAAGCAACAGGTCGGTTAGCTAAAACCAACGCCATTGACGCTCAAACTTTGGCTCACTATGGCGAAGCCATGAAACCTAAAATCCTGGCTGCTTAAGAACATTTAACTCTTGTTTCATGGTTTAGGCAGTAATTGCTCGAGTTTTTCGAGTTCTTTACCGCCGAGGATTGTGCTGTCTTTTTTTTCTTTCTTGCAGCTCGACTTGACTTGGACGATTAATTATGCAAGAACCCACCTTACCCTTGACAATCAAGACAGTCGCTACACGACTCCATCCTTATCTCAAACAGTAGTTTCTCTGAACGCGACATCCCCCCTTCCCAAGGGGAGTTGGGGGGATGTGGTGAAGACATTTTGAAACCTCGCTTATTGGAAAAGGATGGAGTATCACTCCGCCATACCTTTCTTGCCCAAACTACCCGTTAGCTCGCGGCAAGCTCGGCTTCAGACTCGACCGGTTCAGGCAAGAAGCCCGTTTTAATGAAGTAGGAAAAGTAGGTTTTCAGGAGCTTATCGTCAACTGGGGGACAGATAATGTCCGTTCCAGCCAGTCCGTCCCAGGTATTCTGACAGTCGAATTTGAGAGGTTTGGTTTGGAAATAGGTTTCGGGAACCGACATCGACTGTCCGGGGATGCGTTCGGAAAAGAACGGCAAAAACGGATAGAGCGCGTTATCGGGAGATTGCGGCAGGCGATCGATGGTTTGGGCAATCCAGTGCTGGGCGGGTTGCTGCTCGATGGAATAACCGAACTCCTGCATCCAGCGTATCAGTTGGTTCCAAGAGATAGCGCGAGGATTGGAGTAGTGAAACGCTTTATCGAACGAACTCTTTTGACGGCAGATACGAACGATCGCGCGACTGAGGAAGTCCACGGGAACGATATCGACGCGCATTTGCCAATCGGGAGCCGTTCCAAACTGCACGCAACCGGCGATCGCACTGCGTAAAAAGTCGGATTTGTTGCAAACTCCCGTTTGACTGTGTCCTTCAATCCAGAAAGGACGGTGAATCGTGACGGGTAAACCGCGATCGCGAGCCGTTTCGATCAGTTTTTCCGCCACCCATTTACTTTGCGTGTAGCCGTAGAGTCCTTCGGTGCGATCGAGTGCATCTCCTTCTCGAACCACATCGCGATCGCCGTAAGCGATCGGCGAAAACACGCCAACCGTCGAAATAAAATGAACGGGTTTGACCTTCGCTTGACAGGCTAACCTCAACACTTCATGAGTTCCCTGAACGTTGGCGGCTTTGAGAACCGAGTAGGGATAGAGAAAATTGACCGATCCCCCATTGTGGTAAACGACATCGAGCGTCTTTGCCAAATTATCGAACTGGGTGGGAGACAAACCCAATAACGGAACGGATAAATTACCTAAAACGGGAACGATACGGTTGCGTTTCCGTTCGTCCCAGAGTGAATACTGTTTTAGGGCATTCTCAAGGCGTTGAAACCCGGCTTTTTCATCTTCTGCTCTGACTAAACAGTAAATCGTCGCTGGGGTTTGCTCGAGAAGTTCGTACAGTAAGAACGCTCCTAGAAAGCCAGTCGCTCCGGTTAAGAAAATATTGGCAGTTTTTTGGCGTGACTTCATCGTTTTCTCCAAATCTTTTCGACTGTTGGCGCAACAGGTGCGATGCGGGTAACGTTACACGAGTGCGGCAGTGTGTGGGTCGATCGCCGGATCTAATACCGCTTCTGCGTAGAGATCGAGAACGACATCGCTTTCTACGGTATCCGTTCCCGCTTGTCGAGCTTCGACGCATCGAGCCAGGCCCTCGATCGTGGGAGCCTCGAAGAAACTTTGCAGCATCAGATCGACTTGAAACACATCCCGAATTTGGGTGACGAGTTGAATCGCTCGCAGCGAATGACCGCCGAGATCGAAGAAGTTGTCGTAGATCCCGATGCGTTCGACGTTCAGCACTTGCGTCCACAGGTCGGCCAAGACCTTCTCGACCCCCGTTCGCGCCGGAACGAAGCGCTCGGCCAGTTCCGGACGAGTGCGATCGGGAGCCGGTAGAGCGCGACGGTTCACCTTACCGCTGGGGGTCAGTGGTAGGCGATCGAGAAATACGAAGCTTGCCGGAATCATGTATTCGGGCAGTTGCGTTTGTAGAAACTGGCGCAGCTGAGTGGAAAACGGCGTAAACTCGTCGGCCGATTCCGCCGAAGCGGGAACGATATACGCCACCAACTGCTTGTCTCCCGGTACGTCTTCGCGGGCGATCGCCACAGCTTCTCGCACGCTGGGATAGCGTTCGAGCAAGGCTTCGACTTCTCCCGGTTCGATGCGGAAGCCCCGGATTTTCACTTGTTGGTCGCTCCGTCCCAAATACTCAATGTTGCCGTCGCTGCGGTAACGGGCTAAGTCTCCCGTTTTATAGAGTTTTTGAGATTGACTTTTTGTCTCAGATGTGATATGTAAGCTGGAAATAAAGCGCTCGGCAGTGAGGTCGGGACGATGGAGGTAGCCTCGGGCTAAGCTGACGCCGCCGATGTAGAGTTCGCCGGGAACGCCTACGGGAACCGGTCGCTTCTGCCGATCGAGGAGATGAATTTCAGCATTGGCGACGGGGCGGCCGATCGGCGGTAGTACCGGCCAGTCTTGGGGAGATCCCGTCAGCGTAAATGCCGTGACCACGTGGCTTTCCGAGGGGCCGTAGTGGTTGTGTAACGTGCAGTTCGGCAGGCGATCGAACCAGTTGGCGATCGCAGAAGTAATCCGCAACTGTTCCCCGGCGGTGATGACTTCCCGCAAGCTCGTCGGGGCGATTCCTTCAGCCTCGGCCACTTCAGCCAGATGTTGGAGTGCCACGAAGGGGAGAAACAGTCGCTCGATCGCCGCCGTTTCGAGAAATCGCAGCAAACGGAGACTGTCCCGCCGCAATTCTTCAGAAATTAAAACGAGAGTCCCCCCCGTGCTGAAGGTCGCGAACGTTTCTTGAAACGAAACATCGAAGCTGATGGGGGCAAATTGCAGGGTCGGCGTACCCGTCGAGGCGATCGAATTGCGCTGCTGCCACGCAATCAAGTTGGTGAGGGGGCGGTGAGGCATGGCGACCCCTTTCGGTTGCCCCGTAGACCCCGAGGTGTAAATGACGTACGCCAGAGCGTCGGGGTCGGCCTTACAAACCGGAGCGGTTTCGTCTTCGCGAGCGATCGCCGGCCAGTCTACATCCAAACAGATGGGAGACACCCCCTGCACGGGCAAGTTACCGACGAGCTGGCTCTGGGTCACGAGAACCGAAACCTGGGCGTTGTCCAGCATAAAGGCGAGGCGTTCTGTGGGATAAGCCGGATCGAGCGGTAAGTACGCGCCACCGGCTTTGAGGATGCCCAGCATCCCGACGATCGCCTCGATCGAGCGCTCGAGGCAGAGTCCGACGGGAACGTCGGGGCCGACCCCCTGAGACTGGAGATAGCGAGCGAGTTGGTTCGCCCGCCGATCGAGTTCTCGGTAGGTGAGGCGAGCGCTGCCAAACGTCGTGGCGATCGCGTCGGGGGTTCGTTCCACTTGCGCCTCGAACCACTGATGGACGCAGCGCTCGGGATAGTCGATTTCAGTGGCGTTCCAAGCCGTTAACTGCTCCCGTTCGGCGATCGTTAACAACGGCAGGTCGGACAAGAGACACTCTCGATTCGCCACGAGTCCCTCTAACAGCGTCTGGAAATGTTCCACCATCCGGGCGATGGTACTGGCGTCGAACAGATCGGTACTGTATTCAAAGTATCCCGAGATGCCGTCGGACGTCTGAGCTAACTCGAGAAACAGATCGAACTTCGCCGTACCGTTATCGACAGGAATGCGGGTTAGGGTGAGATCGGAAACCGACCAAGATGGCTCCCCATCGCTTTCCCAGTTAAACAACACCTGAAACAGCGGATTTTGAGTGAGACCGCGCTCGGGATGGAGTTCCTCCACCAGTTGTTTGAAGGGTAAGTTTTGGTGCGTTAAAGCGCCCAACACCACCTCTTGAACCCGAGCGAGCAACTGCCGAAAACTGGGCGCACCGGAGAGATCGCTTCGCAGGACGAGAGTGTTGACAAAGAACCCGATCGCCCCTTCGAGTTCCGAACGAGGACGGTTGGCTGTGGGCGACCCCACGACAATGTCTTCTTGCCCCGTGTAGCGATAGAGCAACGTTTGAAACGCTGCCAGCAGCGTAACGAAGGGAGTCACGCCCTCCTGATAGCTCAAGGCTTTGAGTTTTTCCGTTAAGGAGGCGGGCAAACTGAAAAACTGACGCGCCCCGCGATAGGTCGGCACCGGCGGACGGGAGCGATCGGTCGGCAGTTGCAGAACGGGCAAGCTGCCGCTGAGCTGTTGTTTCCAGTAAGACAGTTGCAGCTCGCGCATCTCTCCTTGGAGCCACTGTCGTTGCCAGATAGCAAAGTCCGCGTATTGCAGTGCGCTCTCGGGGAGAGACAAGGGCGCGTCAGTCGTGGCCGCCGCGTAGAGGGCAGCCAGTTCGCGCAGCAGCACGCCGATCGATCGCTCGTCACAAATAATATGGTGGAGGTTCAGGAGTAGAACTTGTTCGGTATCCCCCAGACGATAGAGCGTCGCCCGTAACAGCGGACCTCGAGAGAGATCGAACGGTTGCCAGGTTTCCTCGGCGATCTGCCGTCCCATTTCCGTTTCCCGGTCGGTCTCGGGTAAGTCCCGCAAGTCGATCGTCGTCAGTTGGCAAGGCAGGGAGGGATGAATGACTTGTACGGGTTTCCCGTCTACGAGAGAAAAGGTCGTCCGCAAGGCTTCGTGGCGATCGACCAGCTCTTGAAGACAGCGTTCTAACACCGTCACCTCTAACGACCCGTCGAGGCGAAAGGCTTCGGGAACGTTATAAAACGGATTGTTGGGAACCAGGCGATCGAGGAACCACAACTGCTCTTGCATTAAAGACAGCGGAACGTTTTCGGTTCGAGCGGCGGGTCGTATCGGCGGCAGTTGACACCCTCGCTCGTGCTGCTTTGCGTTATCCAGATGTTCGGCGAGATCCCGCACGGTGGGCAGCTCGAACAGACAGCGTAGGGGCAACTCCACTTGGAAGGTATCGCGGATGCGAGAAACGAGTCGCGCGGCCAAAAGGGAATGTCCCCCCAGTTCCAAGAACGAGTCGCAAACCCCCACCTGTTCGAGACCCAAGATGTCCGCCCAAATCAACGCTAAGGCGGCTTCGGTGGCCGTTTGGGGAGCGATCCGGTTTTTGGTCTCGGCGGTCAGTTTGGGAGCGGGTAAGGCGCGGCGATCGACCTTACCGTTGGGGGTCAGGGGTAGCGCGGGCAGCAGGACGAAACGATTGGGCACCATGTAATCGGGCAACCGTTGTTGGAGAAAACGGCGCAGTCGGTTCGCGATCGCCGGATGTTGCGAGTCGAGATGTCCTTGGGTTTCGAGTAGGTGCGTCACGCTCTGGACGAGGAGGGGTTGTTCTTCCGGTTTGAGGTCGAATTGAACCTCGGCTCGACCGTTCTGCCAGCGGGTCACGCGCCCGGCCAGCCAACGCTCGGAGGCGATCGCCGGTAGCGGCAACTGCAACCGCACGAACCGACCGGGTTTGCAGTCTGGCACGTTCGCCAGCTCGACCCCGTGACAGGATAGGGTCAAGAGTTCGACCGCGCGATCGCTCCCCTCGACGCCATCGAACTGCATCCGCCCCGATCCCTGTAGGGGCAGTCGTTCCGGCATGAGTGCCGACACCACGTAAGCCACCAGTTGTCGGTCGCCAGGGAGGTCGTCTCGCGCGATCGCCACCGCCGATCTCACGTCGGGGTGCTGCCAGAGGAACGCTTCGATTTCGCCTAACTCGATACGGAAGCCCCGAATCTTAACTTGTCCGTCGATCCGTCCCAAATACTCGAGGTTGCCGTCGCTGCGATAGCGAGCTAAGTCGCCCGTTTTATACAGTCTCGAGGGTTGGCGTTTTTGCTTGGAGGTGCTGCGCGGGTTGGGACCGAACCGTTCGGCGGTCAACTCGGGACGGTTGAGATAGCCCCGGGCCAGACCGCAACCGGCCAGGTACAACTCCCCGATTTCGCCCGGTGCGACGGGCTGGCGTCGTTCGTCGAGGAGATAAACTTGAGTGCCGCGAATCGGTCGGCCGATGGCGGGAGACTCGCTCGCCCCTCGCGGGACTAGCGTATAGGTGGAATAGGTCGTGTCTTCAGACGGACCGTAGAGATTGAAGACTCGCTGCGCTTGGGTGCGTTCGTAGAGCTGTTGCACCAGAGGTAGGGGCAGCGGTTCGCCCGCTAAGTTCACCGTGCGGACGGAGGAGGGAATGCTGCGGGTTCGCAGGAGTTCGGCGATCGCCGAGGGAACGGTGTTAATGAGGGTTACGTCTTCGGCGGCGGGTAAGGTGGGTAAATGGAGGGCGTTCTGCGCCAGGACGACCTTACCTCCGTAACTGAGGGGAACGAACAGCTCGAAAACCGATAAGTCGAAACAGATCGACGTCGAGGCTAAGACGCCTGCTAAATCTTCGGGCGGAAAGACTTCACCGGCCCATTCGAGTAGCGCGATCGTACTTCGATGTTCGATCGCCACCCCTTTGGGTCGTCCCGTAGAGCCAGAGGTATAGATCGTATACGCTAAGTTACAGTCGCTCGCGTCGTAGGCGGGATCGCGATCGCTGTGTCGGGCGATCGTTTCCCAATCGGTATCGAGACATACGGTACGAGCGTTATGAGGGGGTAAAGACTCCAGCAACGCCTGTTGAGTCAACAAAATCGGCGATCGGGCGTCTTCTAAGATGAGGGCTAAACGAGTTTGGGGATATTGAGGGTCGAGGGGAACGTACGCACCGCCAGCTTTTAGGATGCCCAATAAGCCAACGACCATCTCTAGGGAACGAGGCATACAAATTCCCACTAAAACCTCGGGGCCGACGCCCAGTCCTTTGAGATGGTGCGCGAGTTGGTTCGCTCGGCGGTTGAGGTCGGTATAGGTCAGTTGTCGGCCTTCAAAATCGAGGGCGACGGCATCGGGCGATCGCTCCACCCAAGCTTCAAATCGTTGTTGGATTAAGACCCAATCGTTACGGGATTTCGGATTGGGTTTCGTCGGTACGGTGTCGCGATCGCGTTCGGGGATGGCGGACGAGTCTGTGGCGGCAAACTGGGAACTTTGCATTTTTTTTACCGTATCTTCATCGAAGATTTATAGTGTTAATCTAACAACGTGATAATACGGTTGCCATCCGCAATCCCACGTATTAAATTACTCGATTTTGACGCTCTCAAAAACTTCATACCGGAAACTACTGAGGCAAACGATACAGGGTGTAAGAGAAAACTCCCAATCGAAAAAAAATTGTTAAAAAAGATCGGAAAAATCCTCATAGAAATTTATTCAAAATTAATGCTAAGTTCTCGCGTTGACAAGGACGTTACAGTCGATCGGGATCGCGCGATCGAACATAACGATTTGTCCGTTAGTTCGTGTATTTTTTTGAGATTTGAAACGAAATCGATCGCACCGCTCGGACTCTCTTTAACGAGCAAGCCGGACGCTCTCCCGTGACGTTTGGCGACAACGCCTTACGATCCCCGTTGCAGAAACGAGTACGTCTCATATTCCATCCGTTTCCAATAAGCTAGGTTTCAAGAAGTCTTCACCACATCCCCCCTTAGCCCCCCTTTGAAAGGGGGGTTGGGGGGATAGAGGGGCTTGTCCGGCTGGGTAAAACCAGTGTTTGAGTCCTCGACTCCGCTCGGACTCAACGCTGAGCGAAGTCGAAGTGTTGAGATTCGGATTTCGTATCAAACCATTTTCTGTAACGTCAGTGCGGCTCGGTTGAGATCCTGGCTGCCGAGGCGAGTTTGACTGATACTGCTAGCCGTTTCGCCGACACCGCGATCGAGGGCGTTCATGGCCTCGACGAGTTGCTCGATCGCCCGAGCTTGTTGGTTGGCAGTAGCGGCGATTTGTTGAGACCCGATCGCGATATCTCGAATCGCATCTTTCACCCCGACGAATTTCTCTGCCGTACTGGTGGCGATCGTCATCGTCTTCGACAGCGTTTTCGTTCCATCTTCCGTCGCCGTCGCCGTGGTCTCGATGGCCGATTGAATCGTAGACACGAGGTTGTCTATTCTTTGTGCCGAACTTCGGCTTTGGTCAGCGAGTTTGCGAATTTCGCTGGCGACGACCGAAAAGCCTTTCCCGTGTTCTCCAGCACGCACGGCTTCAACCGAGGCATTAAGGGCTAACATATTGGTTTGGTTGGCCAGATCGCTCACGAGCGTCGAAATCGTTCCGATTTGACGGGCGAAGTCGCTCAATTGCGAAATTTGGCCGGTAATGGTTTCGACTTTATTCTGTACGTCGTTCGTTCCCTGTAAGGTTTGTTCGACGAACACCGTACCCTCTTCTGCCAGTTGCAACACCTGTCGAGCTTGAAGTTCTGCGGCTTGCGCCCGTTCGGCCGATCGCCGGGAGGATGCGTTGAGTTCGTCCGCCGTCGCGGTAGATTGGTTGACGGAAGCAGCTTGCTGTTGGAGAGTCCGTTCTTGTTGTTCGACCGTGGACGCCATTTCGCTAGAGGCGCTGACGATCGTTTGTACGACGGAAGTAATGCGCCGAACCATCGGTTCGGTGATGAAGAGGCTGACGGCGATCGCGATAACCGCGACGCTGGCGAGGGTGGCGAGGCTGCCGAGGCCGATGGTTCGTAGGAGTTGGTTCGAGGTGGCAAAGGCAATTTCGGGATCGACATCGACGATAACGCTCCAGTCGAGGGGAGCCATGCGATCGGCGTTTCGTAGCGGGACGACGGACATCAGCCGTTTTTCCTGACTTTCGAGACTCTCGACGATATCGATGGCGAGACGGTCAGTTTCGTAGGCGTCTCGAACCAGGGGAAAGGTGTTAAAAATGTTTTCGTCCAGTACGTCGCTGTTGATGTTGATAAATGTTCGTCCCGAGCGATCGACGATGTGGATATGTCGCCGATCGGAGTTGTTAACGACTTGAATTAAGTCTGCGAGGACGTTGACGGGAAGCCTCGCTCTTAAAATTCCGAGTAGTTCCCCCGTCTCGCGATCGCGTATGGGCGAGGTGATATAAATCGAAAGTTTTTCTGTGGCGGGGGACAGTTCGGGTTGGCTGATAATCGGGCGATCGCTCTGTTGGGCGAGTTGGAAATAGGAACGATCGCTCTGTTGGGGCGTGACGTTTCCCTGCGATCGAAACAGAACGCGACCGTTGCGATCGAACACTGCCAAGCTATCGTAAATTTGATAGGCATCTACAACGGTATCGAGTAGGTCTTCTTTTTCCTCTGTCGATAGAGTTTGGGAAACGCGAGGGTTGGAAAATGTCGGCAGATGGGACACCGACCACAGATCGCCATAGCGCTCCAGCATGAAATTGTAGAGTCGATCGGCAATTTCGACAGTATGCTCGGTTTGGTTTTGAAAAACTTGCTGGTGTAGGCGTTCGTCCGTACTTAAATAAGACAAACTCCCCACAACGATCACGGGAATCGTTCCGAGGCTAACCGCAATCGCGGCTACTTTCGCGCGTAATCCTTTGCTTTTTATCGTTCGCTTCATTTTTTTGACTCAATGGGAATAAACGGAGTTCGATCGAATTACCTGAAAATCATAATATTTCAAGTAATATAAAATATTTGACAAAAAATATTCAAAAATCATTATTATTTTTTATCTAAAGTAACAATATTTTTTTTGAAAAATAGGTTTTTTAACAAAAAATAAAATTAGACAGACCGGCGATCGGTCGTCGGTGCGATCGCATCTTATGAGTGAGTTCTGGAAAAGAGAGGGTTTAAGATAGAGGGTCGAACTCGCCTTTGTTGGGAAAACCATGACCGTTCGGATTTTCGGAATTCGCCATCACGGGCCTGGCTCGGCTCGCAGTGTCCTACAAGCCTTCAACACCTGGAAACCCGACGCGATCTTAATCGAAGGGCCGCCCGAAGCCGAACCGATCCTTTCGCTGGCGGCTCGTCGTGACATGGTTCCACCAGTCGCCCTCCTCCTCTACGTTCGAGATCGACCCCACCAGGCAGTGTACTATCCCTTCGCCGTCTATTCTCCCGAATGGCAAAGTCTCCGCTACGGCTTAGAACGCGACGTTCCCGTCCAGTTGATGGACTTACCCCAACAGCATCGGTTCCCCCTGCAAGAAATGCCTCCCCGCGAGGTTCCCGAAACGGTCAGACAGATTCGCCGCGATCCCCTCGGACAACTCGCCCGAGCCGCCGGTTACACAGACGGCGAACGCTGGTGGGAGGCGATCGTCGAACAGCGTCGCGACGCCAGCGATTTATTCGAGGGCATTTTAGAAGCGATGACGGCGTTGCGAGAACGACTCCACTGGCTCGAAGATATCGAAGCCATGCGGGAAGCCTATATGCGAAAGACAATTCGCAAAGCCCAAAAAGCAGGGTTCGATCGCATCGCCGTCGTCTGTGGGGCGTGGCACGCTCCGGCCTTGGCACAGATGCCTCCGGCCAAGGTCGATAACGCCTTACTGAAAGGACTACCGAAAACCTCAGTCTGCGCGACTTGGGTACCGTGGACTGACGATCGCCTCTGCGATCGCGGCGGCTACGGGGCGGGCGTTGCGTCTCCAGGGTGGTATCGTCATCTCTGGGAGGTGGGCAACTTGCCAGTTTCGGACGTGGCCGTCCGGTGGATGGCTCGAGTGGCGGAGTTTCTGCGCGATCGCGGATTGGAGGCATCCTCAGCCGGAGTTATCGAAGCGGTGCGGTTAGCCGAAGCCCTGGCCGCATTGCGCGATCGCCCGGCTCCGGGGCTAGAAGACCTCAACGACGCCACGACAGCCGTGATGGGCAAGGGATCGGAGGTATCGATGCGTTTGGTGTGGGAACAATTAATCGTCGGCGATCGCATCGGAGAAGTGCCATCAGAGGTTCCCACGACCCCGCTACAACAGAATTTACGGGACTTACAAAAACGACTGCGCCTCAAACCCGAAGCGACTGCGAAACCCCTCGCGTTGGATTTGCGAAAACCTCTCGATTTAGAGCGATCGCATCTCTTGCATCGTTTGAAGTTGCTGGGGATTCCCTGGGGACGGCCGCAACGAGCCGACGGCTTGGGTACCTTTAAAGAAGTGTGGGAACTGGTGTGGCGTCCCGAGTTAGAAGTGGCGCTCGTCGAAGCGTCGGTGTGGGGTAATACCATCGAAGACGCAGCGGCCGACTGCGGCTCTCAGCGAGCGCAAACCGCCGAAACGTTACCTCAACTGACAGAACTGCTCGACGAGGTTTTACTGGCGGCGTTACCCCAAGTCGTCCCGAGCGTTCTCGATCGCGTCGAAACGGTTTCGACCGAAACGTCAGATGTGGCGTGTTTGCTCGAAGCACTCCCGGCGCTAGCACGGGTTCGGCGTTACGGAAACGTGCGTCAAACGGATACGGCGGCGATCGCGCGAGTGTTAGAGCGATCGATCGTGCGCTGTTGTCTCGAGTTACCGGGGGCTTGTGTGTCCCTCGACGACGGGGCGGCGCGATCGCGATTCCAACAAATTTGGACAGCTCACGGCGCGATCGCCCTGCTGCAACGGGACGACTATCGCCGACAGTGGTGGAACGCCTTGCAAACTCTCCTCGATCGCGATCGCGTTCCCGGCTTAATTCGCGGCGGGAGTTGTCGTCTGCTGTTCGATAGCGGTGCGATCGATGTCGAGACCACCTCCCGATACACGAGCTTAGCCCTCTCGCGAGCCAACGAACCCACTCAGTCGGCGGCGTGGGTCGAAGGATTTTTACAACAGAGTGGCTTGTTGTTGGTTCACGACGATCGCTTGTTGGAGATTCTCGATACTTGGCTGCGATCGCTCTCGGAAGACGCCTTTATCGCTGTTTTACCGCTGCTGCGCCGGACGTTTGCCCATTTCACCTCTGCCGAACGCCGTCAACTCGGACAGCTCCTACGAGGTGAGGAACGCAGTTCTGCCCAAAAATCCACGGGACTCGACGGCGATCGGGCTGATGCAGTCCTTCCGGGTTTAGAGATGCTGCTCGGACAATAGCCCACTCGACCGCAATATTATATTGCGGAAAACTGCCACCGACCTCGAAAAGTCGGGAAAAATTTTCGTTGTTCTCCGTAAAATTTCTGAGCTGCGCGATCGCCTTCTATTTTTTGTCGTCACAACCATCTAATTAAAAATACTTAAACTTCAAAAATGGCTCGGGGTTTTCTCTGTATTTTCAAAAAGTTTTATCAACACTTTAATTTAAATTTATTGCCAATCAAATTTAAGATGCTACCTTCATAAATAGGAGGTTTATGCCGCTGAGAAGGCCGCAAAGAACTCAAATTCTATGGAATTCTCAGATAGCCGACGCCGAGGTCGGGGTGTATTGACAAACAAATCCGGCTCTGTCGCAACTCAGAGAATGCTGCCACGCTTTGCCAGCAAGTTCGAGTTGTAACAAGACCAAACATCTCGGTTGTCAGGTTAGACCAAAACTCGCTTGAATTACGAGAACCGATCCCATGAAATTACAAACACTGACATCGATTTCTGCCACGGCTGTCGCGAGTCTCCTAGTTGCGACAGTTCCAGCCCATGGATTTGAAATCAAATCGAGAGACGAAGCCCCAGACGACTTTCAAAACATACTTCCCGAACTGTCCGAATTTGTCGGAAAAGAAGCCCGAGAACTCGATCTCGAAACCATTGGCGCTCACAGAATCAACTTATCGGCGTTCGAGCTGAAGTACGACCATAGCGTTAAAGCCTATTTCATCGGCGAGACCGCCGGAGGCTATCGCAACCAGCTCGACTTCCGAGCTTGGATGGGCGACACTATCGTCCAAGAACAAACGAAAATTTTCGGCGACACCTCTTGCAGCCCCAGCGAACAGTCTAGTCTCGACGGATTCAGCGACTTCTGCGCCAATCCCAACACGGCCTTGGCAGGAAGTTCGGCTCAAGACAGCCCCCTCAACGTTGGCGATTTCGTCGAGTTGGGAGACTTTAAAGCGGGAACGGTACTCGATTTCCTTCTCGTCGCGAACGGACGCAACGGCGGTGTCACCCAAGACGTAGACGGACAGAGCGTCGATGCCGTCTACGGCGTCGATACGGCGGCCAACCCCGACGGAAAACAGCACGCGATGGGATATTTCTACAAAGATTTCCTCATCGTCGGCTACGAAGACCTCTGGGGCGGTGGTGACGGCGACTTTAACGACGTCGTATTTGCCATCGACTTCGGTGCGGCCAACAACCGCGAAATTGGCAACACTTCAGTTCCCGAACCCTCTACCGTTCTGGGACTCTCTGCCATCGCCGGTGCGCTAGCGTTGCGTCGCCGTCGGTCTCGATCTTAAGCTCTGTCGCTTTGCGAACGGGCTGACTCGGTGAAACCCAACACCCCCCAGTGGTCTGACGACACCGGGGGGTTTTTTGGTGAGATCTCGCTAACCCTGCCTCATACGGAATCCGAATCAAATACTGTTTTTTTCCCCACCCAACAAGCTCCTCTCTGTGTCCTCTGTGCCTGGTGTGGTGAAGACTTCTTGAAACCCAGCTTATCGGAAACCGATGGAGTCTCAAAACTGATAGCTGCGATCGCGTATCCACAAACTAACGGGAACGGCGCGAGCGCCATCGTCGATTTTAACTTCGACCACGAAGGCTTCGGGAGCTTCTTGCTGGATTTGTCGGATGGTGGCGTTGATTTCCTCGCGACGGTGTTCGGGCATATAGTACGTTTCGAGTCCGTAGGTAATTCGAGCGCGACGGTATTGTCCCCGCAAAGCGATTTGCTCCCCAGAGAGGGTTTCGGGGCGTTCCTCACTCACGCGCACGGGAACCCAAGGACGCGGCGGTTGCGACCCCGATGGCGACGTCGGTTGTGAAGGTAACGGTTCTGGAGGCTCCAACACCACGTAAAAATCGTAAGAATCGCCCCATCGGTAATCTGCGAACACGCGATCGCCCCCCGGCAAGCTTTTCAAGGTTTCGAGTTGAGAAATGTCGTAGCGCAGAGTTTGATAATACCCGCGCATGACATCGTAGGGATCGATCGGTGCCGTTTGCAGCACCACGCGCGTCCCATAAGCCATCGTATAGGCGTCGCGGGCGGGAACGACCAGAATTAACAGCGTTTGCAGAGCTAGAGGAATCCCCAACCGCCACCAGGACATTTTGGGTTTGGGCGGCGATAAGGGTTGAGATTGCGTGTCGGGAACGACAGTTGAAGATTGAGGTTTCACGAGGTTTTCTCCGGTAAGGTATCAGAACGAGACGCGTTGCGCTCGAGTTGCACGTTGCGCTCGAACCACAGTCCGGCGGCGATGACGCCGAGTCCGCATCCCGCAAACACGAAGGATTTCAACAAAAGACCCGTATCGTACTCCAACATCCGCGTGACGATTCCCACGACGAGCAACACCATCCCGCCCCAAAAGGTGCGGCGACTAGCAAAGCCCAACCCGTCGCGAACGGCACTGATGGCGAGGAAAAACAGTAAAACGTTGAAGATTAACGGCGCGAGAACGGGTAACGGTTTCAGGTGTAAGTGAACGTACGTCGTTACGCCGCTGGCGAGGAGCATTAAGGCGACGATTCCCGTGTTGAGCGATCGCGCTTGGAACGGCTGAAAACGAGCGGGGCGATCGAACAGTCTCACCCACAGCCACAGCGTCACGGCCGCGACGATTAAACTGTCGATAGCGACGTGACGTCCTAACTCTGGTCGAAAGCCGACATCGGAGATCTCGAAATAGATCCAGGTGTTGAACGACAGAGCGTAGAAGGCGCTAGCTGTCGTGATAACGGCGAGGCTACGGGCGATCGCATCGAAGGCGGGACTCTGCAACCGACGCGGGGGACGCACGCTGTAAGCCCATAACAACGCTGGTGGCAGAGCGATCGCCGCTTCGATACCCCAACCGCCTAAAAACGCGATGTTGCTGAAGATCGCACCGGACACTAACACGCCCGTCAGTCCGAAAGCAATGTTGGAACGACAGCGACAGGCGAGGGGAACCCACAACAGGAGCGCGAGGGTGGGAGTATGGAGAGCGGCAAAATGCCACAGGTTAAAGTTTCTGGCGTCTGCTGCGTCGAAGATACCGGGAACGTAAGCAATACTGAGTAGTAAGGAGGAGAGGATCGCTAAAGCGGGCAAGGACAAACTAGCCGCCATCAGCCACACCCCAAAGCTCCAAGCAAAGAAGAGTTGGTACAGCGGCCCGCTTTGGTGAAACATTTGGGACACTAAGGCTAAGTTCGCCCCCAGAACCAATCCCCCGAAGAGCAGCAA
>NZ_JAQNCQ010000319.1:0-8953 GCF_028368005.1 Geitlerinema sp. CS-897
GATGTCAGCCACCGCTTTGAGATGTTCTTGTAGCTTTTCTCGTTCTTCGGAGTTTAAGTTCATTTTGAAATTTTTTAGATATATCTACTCATATTATTTTACCATGATTTTTGTGTTTTTACGAAAGTGAGATGCACCCACCGTTGCCGGATCGTCAACGCCATCTTCTATTGCCACTGGCGGTATGCCAACTAGAATGCTAACTGTTCCATCGGAAGTCCCGCCCGAGTTGGACAATTGATAGTCAAAGTTGTAAGAACCGGCCGCTGTTGGATTTGTTAAACTGAAACTACCGTCGGCATTTACTGTCAAGGTTCCCCCCGCTAAGCTGACAGAATCCCCAGCCGTATTCGTTGTTACATCACCACTTAGATAGCCGCCGCCAAATGTCGCTAAAGTCGATACAGGGCTACCTAGCGTATCGTTATCGAGCAAATCGTTGGCGTCCGTTGTCGCAATATTTAAAGTTCCTCCAGGCTCAACCAAGTAACCGCTATCATCAGTTGCCGTCGGTGCTACAGCAGTAACCTCGATATTAATTGTGCCATCATCTGAACCTGCTGAATTTTCTAGGCGATAGTTGAAATTGTAATTTCCCGTCGTACTCGGATTCGTTAAACTGAAACTGCCGTCGGCATTGACCGTCAACGTTCCACCTGCCAAGCTGACAGAATCTCCTGCACTATTAGAAGTTACAGAGCCACCCAAACTACCGCCGCCAAAACTGGAAATTGTCGCCGCCGGAGTACCCACGGTGTCGTTATCGAGAACATCGTTAGAATCCGTCGTTGAAACGGTCAAAGTGTCTCCAATATTTACGGCATACGAATCATCAGTAACGGCGGGCGGTTCTTGAACCTCGATCGTCACCGTTGCCGTGTCATTTCCTTCCGTGTTCGCAAGCCGATATTGAAACGTATATGTTCCTGCGCTACCCGGATTTGTGATGTTAAAACTGCCGTCTGCATTAACCGTTAACGTTCCACCTCCGATCCAATCGAGATCGTCTCCAGCATTGGCAAAATGAGAACCAATATTGAACTGGTCGATCGCTGCCACCGGAAAACCAAGCGTATCGTTATCGAGTAAGTCGTTGGTAGCGGTCGGGGCGATCGTCAAGGTTTCGCCCACATTCACCGTATAGCTGCCATCATCGTCTGCTGTCGGAGCCGCCGGAGCCGTGTCGTCGTTGAGAATCTTAAATGGCGCGTCCGACTGGGTCGTGCCAACTTGACCCGAGCCGCTGAAGCTCTCGATTTCCAGCCAAATCCATTCGTCGCTTTCAACGTCAGTGTCGCCAAACACTTCAAACGGGACGACCTTACTGGTCTCTCCAGCCGCGAAGCTGAGGACGATCGGCGTATCGTTATAGTCCACCCCTCCCGTCAAAAGATCGACGTTTCCACCGCCCTGTAGCGTCGAGAATTTCAGGGTTACGTCTTCAGCAACCGCGTTCGCTGTCCGGGTCAGCGTATAGTTCGTCAGTGTGGAGCTACCGCTATCTCCTTCTGGCACCTCTTGAACGAAAACGCCATTGCTAGAGACGAAGTTGTAAACCGGATCGGTGATGAGTGCGGGGGTTGGGCTAGGTGTGGGAGTGGGGGTCGGTTCCGGTTCGGGTTCTGGCGTTAACTCGGATTCCGGTTCCGGGTACGGTGTCGGAGTCGGGGTTGGTGTCGGTGACGGAGTAGAGGCTTGACTCGAATCGGGTTCTGCAACTTCTGTTACGGCAACGTCTGTCAGGGGGATAAAGTCGTTGGGGTCGAGATTAGTGACACCTTTAACAATTGCTAAAAACTGACCGCTCTGGCGATCGCGAACGAGGGTGTTTCCGTCTTCCACGGTTAACGCCAAATCGCCAAACGTCAGGTCGCCAATCAGTTCGATGCGATCTTCGCCCCGGCTGAAATCGTCGATGCGATCGGCCTCGGCTGGGGTGTCCCCACCTGTGGAGAGAATTCCCGGAATCCCCGTCAAACGACCGATCGCAAAAATATCGTTACCCTCGCCCCCAATCAGGGTATCGCTGCCCATATCTCCGTAGAGGACATCGTCGCCGGACGCTCCTTGCAACCAGTCGTTATCTTGGCCGCCCCAGAGGGTGTCGTCTCCGGCATCGCCGATGAGGGTGTCTCGTCCTTTATTACCAAACAGCCAGTTACTTTCGGTGTCGGGGTTAGATTGGTTTGTGTGGGGGGGGGTAAGGTTCCCCCCTGGATGAAGTCGTCGCCGAGGTCGCCCGCGACGATATCGAATCCTAAGTCTCCGTAGAGTCGATCGTCGTCTTGTCCGCCCCAAATGGTGTCATTGTCCCGTCCGCCGAAAATGGTATCGCGTCCGGCATTCCCGGCCAGTGCGTCGTTGCCAGCGTTGCCGAAGATGCGATCGTCCGCTGCGAATCCAGCGGCGCGATCGTTCCCCCCCAAAGCCTGGATGATGTCAGGATTAACGGTTCCGGTCAGGATATCGTTGTCGGAGATACCAAGGATTGCCATTGTTTTTTCGAGGTTGGATTTAATTTAGTTGGGTTTGACGGTAAAGTGACAAAAGCTACTAAGGTCGATCGAGCATAGAAATACTTAACCCGTGCCGATTTGTTATTTTTTAATTTGAACGCAAAATCGTAAAATGTGGCTCGATTTTGACACAGATTGACGAAAAAAAGCCCAATTTAAAAGTGAAGCTTGCAAGAACTTCATGAATTTTTGCGATATTTAAGTGTTTTTTGAAAATTTTACAAAGAAATATCTAAACCTCCGGACGCTCGCTTCGGAGTTAATATTTTGATTTATCGCAATATGGTTATTAATAACAAACAATAAATATCGCAGTTTCAACAATCGTGGTTGCGGCGTCGATACCTGATGGGTTTCAACGACAAACATTGACTTCGCCGCAACGCACCGCCCCCTAGCGCAGACCCAAACCGCCGCGTTACCCTACCTCTAACAACACCTTCAACCCTCGAACCCCATGCAAACCGACATCGTCGTCATCGGCAGCGGAATCGGCGGACTCAGTTGTGGCGCACTGCTGGCGCGATACGGCTTCGACGTTACCGTCTGCGAAAGTCACGCTATCCCTGGCGGTGCCGCCCACAGTTTCACCCGCAACGGCTTTAAATTCGACTCGGGCCCTTCTCTCTTTTCCGGGTTGTCCTATCCCTCCACCAACCCCTTGCGCCACGTTCTCGACGCCATCGGCGAAACGGTTCCCTGTGCGACTTACGACGCTTGGGGATGTCGCCTCCCGGAAGGGGATTTTAAATCGGCCATCGGTTCCGATGACTTTTCTTACGTTCTGCGGAAACTGCGGGGAGAAAATGCCGCCTCGCAATGGCGCAACTTACAAGCGGTGATGGAACCCCTGGGCAAAATCGCCACGGGAATGCCTCCGGCTGCGATGCGCTTGGATTTCGGCGCGATTTTCACGGTGGGTAAGTATCTCCCCAATTTCATCGGTTATGGGTTGGACGCCCTCAAACTCACCAAGCCCTTCAGCGAGATTCTCCAAGAGGTGGTGACGGACGAGTTCGTCTACAACTGGATGGATATGCTCTGTTTTCTCCTGGCTGGAGTTCCCGCGAAGGGCATTAGTGCGGCGGAAATGGCGTTTATGTTTGCAGAGTGGTACCGCCCCGGCGTGGTGTTGGACTATCCCCTCGGGGGTAGCGGTGCGGTTATTGAAGCTCTGATGCGAGGGTTAGAAAAGTACGGCGGTCGCTTGATGCTGAACGCCCATGTGGAGGAGGTTTTGGTGCGGCAGAATCGCGCGGTGGGGGTGCGACTGCGCAATGGTAAGGAAATTATTGCGAAGGAAGCGGTGGTGTCGAATGCTTCGATGTGGGATACGTTAGATTTGTTTGCCGATGTTGCGCTCCCCGATCGCTTCCGACGGGAAAAGTTAGAAACGCCTCAATGCGACAGTTTTATGCACTTGCACGCGGGCATCGATGCGGCGGGACTTCCCGATGATTTGGATTGTCATTACATCGTTGTTAAGGATTGGGAGATTACGAAACCCCAAAATATCGTGTTGGTGTCGATTCCGTCGGTACTCGATCCGAGTTTAGCGCCGGAGGGAAAGCACGTGATTCATGCGTATACGCCGGGAACAGAACCTTACGATCTTTGGGAGGGACTCGATCGCCGCAGTGAGGAATACCAGCAGCAGAAACGAGATCGAGGCGAGGTGCTGTGGAAGGCGATCGAGCGTGTTATTCCCGATTTGCGAGAACGGGTTGAAGTTTCGCTGGTGGGAACCCCGCTAACTCACCAACGGTTTTTACGGCGACATCGGGGAACCTACGGCCCCGCCATCACCGCAGAACAGGGATTGTTTCCCAGCGGAAGCACCCCCATCGAGGGCTTTTGGTGTTGTGGCGATTCTACGTTTCCGGGGATTGGCGTTCCGGCGGTGGCCGCCAGTGGGAACATCGTCGCCAATTCGATCGCACCCTTGGAAAAACACCAAGCCGTGTTGCAGGAACTGGGGTTTTAGGCGGAAACGGTGACATAGGTAGACGAGGCTTGCGCAGATGGAATCTCCAAGTTTTCCGCTTTCAAACCTTCGAGATGAAACGCGATCGCCTCACGCATATTGTGTTCTATCTCCTGGCGAGTCTGACCTGTCGCCACGCAACCCGGTAAATCGGGAGAGTAAGCAGAGTAACCGGTTTCGGTTTTTTCAATCACAATTAAGTACCGCATTATCGCAAACCTGCTTGTTTCAGAATGCTGTTGAGTGTTCCCGGTGCGAGGTCGTCACTGGGTTTACCCGAAATTGTAACCAAGCCTGACTTGGTTTCATGCTTATACTGGCGGTGGCTGCCTCGCGTGCGTGCCAAATACCAGCCATCTTCCTCGATAAGCTTAATGACCTCTCTTACTTTCATCGACATTTTTTAAAGACGAACGCAACAGTAACGACTCGGGACTCAAACTGTCCGCCAGACACGCCGCTTGGGATGTCTCAGGGGGCGCGTTGGCGATGGAACCGAGGGGCGATCGCCTAGAAATCTGAAAAAAAGGCGATCGAACACCGGGGATCGTGAGACACTATCGGGATAAGACTTTTGCGAAGCACGCATCTATTATCGATCGATCTGTTTAGAGACCTAAGAGTTCATGCAACGACGACCTCCCCTGCGCCGCACGAAAATCGTAGCGACGATCGGCCCTGCAACCAGCAAACCCGACGTGCTGCGGGAGTTGATTTTGGCCGGGGCTACCACTCTCCGACTCAACTTCTCTCACGGAACCCACGACGACCACCAACGCAACATCCGCCTCATTCGTCAAACCTCCTTCGAGTTAAACCAACCCGTCGGAATTCTCCAAGACCTTCAAGGACCGAAAATCCGGTTAGGTAAATTCGAGACGGGATCGATTAAACTCGCCGACGGCGACCCCTTCACCCTCACCAGTCGCCAAATCCCCGGAACCCAGGAAGTCTCCTCGATTACCTACGAACCCCTAGCGCGGGAAGTTCCCGAAGGTGCGACGATTCTCCTCGACGACGGACGGGTCGAAATGCGCGTCGAAAAAGTCGATCCCGCCGCCGGAGAACTCTACTGTCGTACCGTCGTCGGTGGCGTCCTCTCCAACAACAAAGGGGTCAACTTCCCCGGCGTCTACCTCTCCGTTAAAGCCTTGACGGACAAAGACCGTACCGATTTAATGTTCGGTCTCGACCAAGGCGTAGACTGGGTGGCGTTGAGTTTCGTTCGCAACCCTCAAGACGTACTCGAAATTAAAGAACTGATTTCCAGCGCCGGAAAATCCGTCCCCGTCATCGTCAAAATCGAGAAACACGAAGCCATCGAACAGATGGAAGAAATTCTCTCCCTCAGCGACGGCGTTATGGTGGCGCGGGGAGACTTGGGGGTCGAACTTCCCGCTGAAGACGTTCCCATCTTGCAAAAACGCCTCATCGTCACCGCCAACCGCTTGGGAATTCCGGTGATTACCGCCACGCAAATGCTCGATAGCATGGTGTCGAGTCCTCGCGCCACCCGCGCTGAAATCTCCGACGTGGCCAACGCCATTCTCGACGGAACCGATGCGGTAATGCTGTCCAACGAGACGGCGGTGGGACAGTTCCCCGTCAAAGCTGTAGCCACGATGGCGCAAATCGCCCAGCGCATCGAACGCGAAAAAATTATCCAGAACGTTTCGGGGGTGGACGAAACCGGGCGATCGATCCCCAACGCCATCAGCCAAGCGGTGGGTCAGATTTCCGACCAACTGGACGCTTCGGCGATTATGACCCTAACGAAATCTGGGTCTACCGCCCGCAACGTCTCTAAATTCCGCCCGAAACCGCCGATTTTGGCGGTGACGCCCCACGTGAACGTCGCCCGTCAGTTACAACTGGTATGGGGCGTGAAAACTCTGCTGGTACTGGATTTACCTTCGACCTCCCAAACCTTCCAAGCGGCCATTAACGTGGCCTTGGAAAACCAACTCGTCAGCGAGGGGGATTTAGTGGTGATGACCGCCGGAACGCTTCAAGGGGTGTCCGGTTCCACGGACTTGGTGAAAGTGGAAGTCGTTACCGCTGTTCTCGGTCAGGGGACGGGATTGGGTACTATGTCGGGAACCGTCAGCGGCCCGGCGCGAGTCGCCCGCAACGCCATGTCCGTGGCGAACTTCAGCCCTGGGGAAATTCTCGTCACGGCGAGTACCGACGCCAACTTCATTGAGGTGTTGAAGAAAGCCTCGGGAGTGGTAACGGAAGAATCCAGTTTGACCAGTCACGCCGCGATTATCTGTTCCCAGTTGGGTAAGCCGGTCATCGTCGGGGTGAAAAACGCCACGAAGTTGATTCGGGAAGGGTCGATTCTCACCCTCGATATTCAACGGGGTTTGGTGTATTCTGGGGCGTCCTCTTCAGTGCAAACGGAAGATTTGCTGAAGGTGTAAGCCACCGATCTCGCTGTGTTTGTATAGTTTCCGCACGATTTCGGCGAGGAGTGCTTGACATTCTTTGCCGACGTGCTATAATTAGTAATCGTTGCCGATGTAGCTCAGTGGTAGAGCACTCGATTCGTAATCGAGCGGTCACGAGTTCAAATCTCGTCATCGGCTTTTTTTGTTGGAAGAAATTCAAGAAAAGTAGGTTGGGTGGAGGAACGAAACCCGACCACTACAAGTTTGGGTGTTTGATTACAATTTTCAATATAAACTACGTTCCACTACTCGGAATCTTGCGATCGATCTTGCTGAGGAAGCAACGGTTCGAGTACGAGCAGTAATTCGGGAATATCTTGCTGGATAACATCCCAAAGGGTATTGAGGTTGATGCGATCGTATTGATGGGCTAAGACATCTCGCATACCTGCCATATCTTTCCAAGGAATTTCAGGATGGTTTTCTCGAAAGTCTGTTGATAGCCGTTTGACCGCTTCGCCAATTACAATAACTTGGTAAAGAATAGCGGATTGCTTTTCTTCATTATTAGCAAGTTCAACTCGATCGAATCCCTCAGCAAATTGCAAAATTCGTCGAGCGGCTCTGGCTATATCCAAAAGTGACGCTTCATCTCTATTCATTCATCTCTGTTCGTAAATGAGTTGCGCCGTTTGTAGAATGTCCTGGCGGCGAATCCAGTTCTCGCTAGTTTCAACCGACAATTTGGGTACGATATCGACTTGACGTCCGGATCGAGTTTCTAAGTCGTGTTTAATTTTAGCCAACGTCAACAAGCCTTGGCGAGCGTTCGGTAAAAAACTCACCAGACAATCGATATCGCTATCTGCCCCAAAATCATCGCGGAGAATGGAACCGAATAGGGCAAATTGCCGAATTTGCCACCGTTGGCAGAAGGCGGCAATTTCTGCCAGAGACAGCCCTAACCGTTGTTGAAGGCGGGGTTCGAGAGCGGTGGGGTTCGCCATAGGTTTGAAAATCGAACGGTTTAAAATAGAAGCGATCGCTCTCTATTTTAACTATCTATGCGAACCGTCGTCAGTTCCGAACAACTCTATCTTTCACCGGGAAGCGTGTTACGATCGCCCGGAACTTGGGCGGATTACGCTTCCCTGTTAGAACAGCGAGGCGATCGCCAAAATCCCTCGACGAACGAAGCTGAAAAAAATCTTTTCATCGCGATATCTTCGCGGGAACTTCCCCTATAATGGAAGTGGTAACAAGCCTTCAGTACGGCGATGACTTTCGACCTTCTCGCAGAACAGCGATCGCCCGACACCTCCCAAAAATTGCTACTCCACGGTGTCAGTTGGGAAAAGTACGAGGCTTTTTTGGAACTCCTCGGCGATGACTTTCCCAGTTTGCGCCTGAAGTACCTCGACGGAACCTTACAGTTTGTGTCTCCGAGTCGAAACCACGAATTTATTAAACGCAACATCGCGCGGTTGCTAGATGCGTATTTGGAAGAAACGCGAACCCCGTTTTTCGGGTTGGGTTCGACGACGTTTCGTCGGAAAGTGAAATCGCGAGGAATCGAACCGGATGAATGTTACTGTTTTGGGGAAGAAAAATCGCGTCCCGATTTGGCGATCGAAGTGGTGTTTACGTCTGGGGGAATCGACAGTCTCGCGATTTACGAAGGGTTGGAGGTTCCCGAGGTTTGGTTTTGGGAAAACGGACGGTTTACGATTTTCTGTTTGGGTGAAAAGGGTTATGTGGAGTGCGAGAGAAGTCAGCAGTTACCGAGTTTGGATATAGGGTTGTTATCGCAGTACGTGACGGCGGAGAATCCTTTGGATGCTGTAATTGAGTTTCGGAAGCAGATTTTATAAAGTGGTTTAAAATTTCAAAAAATAAAATTGGCGATTTTTATGCCACCAGTTTTAATTAGGGTTTGCTGAAAAAGTTATCAAAAGCTGGGGGTGGAAAATGAACAAGAAGCCGTCTTGCTCAAGGTATAAATCTGAATTGACTTAACTCGTCCACTTTATAAGTTACAATAATATTTCTCGACAAAATTATGA
>NZ_JAQNCQ010000320.1:0-21643 GCF_028368005.1 Geitlerinema sp. CS-897
GTTAATATGCAAGAAATCGCTGAAACCCTTACAGAGCAATAGTTTTTGCTAAACTGTATAAAAAGAGAACTCAAATCGCGAAATCCCTTTCCAGATGGAGACTACAGGCATTTACCCTACATACCAAGGTCGGAAGAGCCTTTGTTACACAACTGATTTAGGGTTGCTATAGATAGATAAATTTAAACTTAATTTCCTAAAATATCTTCCGGCTCTGGGTGATAGATGTATTCATAATTAAACTGTAAAAAATTCGGATGTCGAATCACAGAAAATCCAAACTCTGTTACCGTATCAGCCGCAAACGTAACCATCACTAGCTCGGTCAACTTTTTTTTAGAAATAACTGGATCTTGAACGTAATAATCTCGTTTTGCAAAAAACTTTTTTTTGTCTTTAGGTACGATAATTCCGTTGAGTTGATGAGCGAACCGAATCGGCTTAATATATTGATTTAAAAATTCCTCTTGGTTACGCTGCAATCGATAGAGGCGTTCCTGTTGAATCCAACTCATTCGAAACAGCATTTTTAGCAATTCAAAGCCTAACGTATAATTAAAAGCATTGTTACTTTCCTGAGTATTTCCCATCAAGCGAACAGCCACTTCAAGATACTGTTCCGGTTGGCGGTGCATATCCTGAGCGCAGTGAATATAAAACTGTCGGATATAACCTCGTAACAAAGATTCCGTCAATTCCGTTGCGATGCGAAACTGTTCGAGATAGCGTTTGACTTTTTGATGAGTATCTCGGTCTTCAAGAAGGCGCGAAACGAGTCCGTCAGCCGTATATTCATCGAGGAATTCGGCCTGAGCCTCCGAAGGTGCAGCACAGAGAATATGACACAAAGATAAAACATAACGGCGCTCGTTCCAATGCAATTTTTCCGCCCAATCACGAGCCTCAGACGGAAGGTTAGCAAAAATACTATTAGAATGAATCGAGTTAGCAGAAAACATAGACGTTCTGAGGGGGTAGATATGGCATCACTCCCAAGCGACGGTAGATCGAGAGACACTCCCCAACCGTGCAGCTCGTCAGCCTCACGTTATCTCACCCTCCTCTGACAAACCGTTATCTGAGAACGCTTATTCCGACAGCTCGAGATCGTTGGGAAAGAGCAGAGAGAAAGGCTCTGACTCCTGAAAACGAGCCACGACTCCTACTTAGAAACGAAGTGAACCCAAAAATTCCCGTCGGGAATACAAACCTGACGAATGAGATTGTAAGAGTAGTGGAGGTACGCACCGGGGAGATCCGTTCGGTAACCGCTGGGGAACCATTCGCCATAAGGATCGTGAACGAAAAAGCCGCGTTCGTCGTAACCGACGACCACGAGAATATGACCGAACGAGGTGAAATAACCGTGGACGATCGCGGGATTTAAATCGGCGACCCAGTCTTTAACCTCGTCGATCGTCGCGTTCGTTCGGAACTCGTCCGTACAGCCGTAGTCCCTTATAATTTTAGCTAAATCGTAAGGGCTGTGACGACTGAGATTGTTGTCGATCGCATAGCGATAGAGTTCGTCTTCAAACTGGCTGGCGTTGGTACGTTGGGGAATGCGGAAGTATTTCAAACACATCGCCACCGAGGTCACGTTACAGGCGCCAGTGGGGTTCTCGAAGTTATCGAGTTGCGAGAGGTAGGGACACTCGAGTTGAATGGCGCGAGGGCGAGGTTTGGGGTAAACTTGCGAGCTACCCGTCCCTTGATTGTTTTCTCCAGCGATTTCAACGTGTTCGCCAAAGGCGTACCAGGTATCGAAGCCTTCGATCGCATCGTCTTTGAGGCTGAAGCGAACGTGGTTTCGCTCGCGGGAAAAGCTATCGATATCGAATTCTCGTCCCTTGGGAATCGAGGTTTTCTCGCGATCGGGCAAATCCCCCGACTGGATGGGGCGCTGTTTGAAAACCGTGTTGGCGAGGGTATGCAAAACGAGGGCCATGAGCTTTCACCTGAAGGACGGATTGACGCGAGCGATCGGGTTCGAGAGACGGGGCGCTTAACGGACTTAAACCCACAAAGTACGTTAAAAATGAAGGTATCACGTTCGCAACCCCCCTTGCTAGATCGCGAAGATTATGACCGATAAACCCGCTCGTATCGTTATTCTCGGCGGTGGGTTCGGCGGACTCTACACCGCTTTGAACCTGAGCCGCCTTCCGTGGACTCCCGCCGAAAAACCCGAAATTACGTTAGTCGATCGCAACGATCGCTTCGTATTCGCGCCGCTTCTGTACGAACTGGTGACGGACGAACTGCAAACGTGGGAAATCGCACCGCCGTTTGTCGAACTGCTAGCAAACACCGAAATTCAGTTTCGACAAGCCTCAGTGAAATCGATCGATCTCGACTCGCACCAGGTTCACCTCGACGACGACGGCGATTCCCTTCCCTACGATCGCCTCGTCTTGGCGATGGGAGGCGAAACCCCCCTCAACGGAACGCCAGGTGTCGCCGAACGCGCGATTCCCTTCCGTACCGTCGCCGACGCTTACCGGGTACGAGAACGACTGCGCCAACTCGAAAGTAGCGACGCCGACAAAATTCGCGTGGCGATCGTCGGTGGAGGATACAGCGGCGTTGAAATCGCCTGCAAACTCGCCGATCGCTTGGGAAATCGCGGCCGGATTCGCATCGTCGATCGCAACGATACGATTTTGCGAAACTCCCCCGAATTCAACCGCAACGCCGCCAAACGCGCCTTGAGCGATCGCGGCGTGTGGCTCGATCTCGAAACCGACGTCACCCAAGTCACCGCCGAGACGATTTCCCTGAAATACCGCGAACAAATCGACGAAATTCCGGTCGATTTAGTCTTGTGGACCGTCGGAACGACCGTCGCTCCCGTAGTGCGATCGCTACCCTTCGATCGCAACGATCGCGGTCAGATCCTCACCAACGCCAAACTCCAAGTCATCGATCGCCCCCACATTTTCGCCGTTGGCGACGTCGCCGCCACCTACGACATCAACGGACAACGGGTTCCCACCACCGCACAAGCCGCGTTCCAACAAGCCGACTACGCCGCTTGGAACGTTTGGGGTTCGCTGACGCATCGTCCCCTCCTACCCTTCCGCTATCAAAACCTCGGCGAAATGATGACTTTGGGACTCGACAACGCCACCCTCTCCGGCTTGGGACTCAGCCTCGACGGACCTCTAGCTCACATCGCTCGTCGCCTCGCCTATCTCTACCGTCTCCCCACCCCCGAACATCAATTAAAAGTCGGTTTGAACTGGATTGTCGAACCGTTTCGCGCCCTGGTTTCTTAGATGATGAGGAGATGAGGAGATTTCACATCATCCCGATCGTAGGGTCGTCCCCGTTCCCTGAAAAAATATGAAACAGCCAAAAGTTATTTTTTTCGACGCAGTCGGAACCTTGTTCGGCGTTCGCGGGAGCGTGGGGGAGGTGTACGCTGAAGTCGCGCGGCGGGAAGCCAAGGTCGAAACCGACGCGGTGGCGGTCGAAACGGCATTTGTCGAAAGTTTTAAAGTAGCGCCTCCGGCAGAATTTCCCGATGTCGCGCCCGAGGACTTGTTAACGCGGGAATATCAATGGTGGTACGAGGTCGCTCACCATACCTTTGAAGCGGTGGGAGTTCGCGATCGCTTTACCGATTTCGATCGCTTCTTCGATCGCCTATTTTCGTATTTTGCCAGTGCCGAACCCTGGTTCGTTTATCCGGACGTTCTGCCGACGCTGACGTATTGGAAGCAACAAGGGGTCGAATTGGGAATCGTCTCGAATTTCGACTCTCGCCTCTACACCGTTCTCGACGCCCTCAATTTATCGCAGTTTTTCTCGTCAGTCACGATTTCGACGCGAGTGGGTGCGGCCAAACCCAACCGAAAAATTTTCGATCGCGCCGTAGCCGCTCACGACTGTTCCCCCGAAGTCGCGTGGCACGTTGGCGACAGCTATCGCGATGACTGCGAAGGCGCTCGAGGGGCGGGATTGCGGGGCGTTTGGCTCGTTCGCGATCGCGAAACGGAGTGATTTCGCCGGTACAGTAGAGAGGTCGGAGTCGCGCTGTGGAGTGTCTGAGGCGATCGCCAACTCGGGACACGCCAACTCGAGACGCGCCCACGGCACAGATCGAGCCTACCGTTTCACTATCGGGTCATCAGAGTCCGTTTTCTACCACCAAACCACGATGAAGATCGACGATAGAACCTCCAGTCTCGCGACGCGACACCGCCGTTTCGCTCGCCTTGTCGCTCTAACCTTGACTCCCCTAACAGCGATCGCTCCCAGCCTCGCACAGATCGCGCCCGACCAGACGCTACCCGAAAATTCTCGCGTCACAGTCGAGGGCAACCGCTTCACCCTCGACGGCGGAACCGAAGCCGGAAGTAACTTATTTCATAGTTTCGATCGCTTCTCCGTACCCACCGGAACCGAGGCATTTTTTAACAACGCCGCCAACATCGATCGCATTATTACCCGCGTCACCGGCAGCAACATTTCCAACATCGACGGTCTCCTCTCCGCCAACGGAACCGCCAGCCTGCTTCTGATCAATCCCAACGGCATTCACTTCGGCGAAAACGCCAGCCTGCAACTGGGGGGATCGTTCTTCGCCTCCACCGCCGACAGCCTCCTCTTTACCGACGGAAACCGCTTTAGCGCCGCCGATCCCCAAGCTGGAACGCTCCTAACCGTCAACGTTCCCGTGGGGTTGCAGTTCGGCAACGATCCCGGCGGAATTTCCAATCGATCGCGAGCCGACAATCCCAACGCCTTACCCCCCCTCGATCCCCGCTTGCCCCTCCCCGAAACCGCCGGATTGGGGGTCGTTCCCGGCCAGTTTCTCGGACTGCTTGGCGGAGATCTCGACCTCGACGGCGGCAACCTCACAGCGTTTCAAGGCCAAATCCACCTCGGTAGCGTCAGCGGGCCGGGAGTCGTACAGTTCGGACTGACGCCTACCGGCTTAACCTTCGATTACAGCGGCGTTTCCGAGTTGGGTGCCATCGACCTTCAGGACGGGGCTACCGTCACCGCCAGCGGCCTCGGCGGCGGCGAGATTTCAGTACGAGGAGAAACCGTGACGCTGCAAGGGGGGGCGAGTTTGCGATCGGATACGTTCGGCGGTACAGACGGTCGCGGGATTGGTATCGACGCAGGAACCTTGCAACTGAGCGATCGCGCCTTCATCTCCAGTAGCAGTTTCGGGAGCGGTCGGGGAGGCGATTTAACCGTCCGTGCCAATCTCGTGGATTTAACCGGAACTGCGCCGGGATTGCTGCTGTCACAACTCGTCTCTGGAGAATTCGACCCCACGACTCTCAGCGACGGCGCGTTTGCCTTGAGTGTGGGAAGCGGCGACGGAGGAAACGTCCAGTTTCAAGTCGATCGCTTAAACGCTCGCAACGGCGCAGCCATTTTGACCTCGGCCCTCAGTGCCGGACAGGGGGGAAATTTAACGATCCGAGCGAACGAAGCCATCGAGCTATCGGTCGGATCTTTGTTACTCAGCGGCACCGCCGGATTGGGCGATTCGGGTCATATTGACCTGAGAACCCCCTTTTTGGGAGTGTTCGGCGGCAGTTTCGTCAGCACGAGTCCCAGTAATCTCAGCCGGGGCGAAGGCGGCAACCTCCGCGTCGTCGCCGACACGATCGAACTGCGATCGACCCCAGCCGGTGCGGAGCTACCGGGAGGGTTGTTTACGACCACCTTGGGACCGGGTGCTTCGGGAGATGTCGCCATCGAAACCCGTCAACTGCGAGCGATCGACGGAATGCAAATTTCGGCGGCTTCTTCCAGTGCCGGTCAGGGGGGCAATCTCAGCATTACGGCCGCAGAGTTTGTAGAACTAGCCGGGGCGAGTAGCGATAACATTTGGCTCAGCGGCGTGTTTACCACCTCGTCACTCCTCGAAGTTCTCGGACAAACGGGAACCGCCGGGGCGGGATCGTTGCAAATCGACACCCAACGGCTCAGTCTGCGAGGTGGGGCGCGGGTCTCGGCAGCCACGGGAGGGGTCGGGGCTGCCGGGAGTTTAATCGTCAACGCCACAGAGTCCATTGAAGTAGAAGGATCGGTCGTTTCGGGGTTGGGTCGCGTCGAACCCAGCGCCTTGTTTTCCGAATCGCGCGGGTCGGGGGATGCGGGGGTGTTGCGCCTCAACACGGGACGGTTGACCTTGCGCGACGGGGGCGAAGTGGCAGTACGCGGCCGCGGTACGGGGTCGGCGGGTAACTTGGAGATTAACGCCATCGAGGTCGAACTCGGTCGCAACACGGCGATCGGTGCGTCGAACGTCGATGGGGCTGGCGGAAATATCGTCTCGAACGTCGATCGCCTGACACTGCGCGACGGGGCGGAAGTTTCCGTCAACTCGCAAGGGAGCGGCGACGCCGGAGACGCCATTTTGAACGGGCGCACCCTCCTGCTCGAGGGGGGAACGGTGACGGCGACGAGTCTCCTGGGACGGGGCGGTAACGTCAACCTCAACCTATCCGATACCGTGGTGTTGCGCGATGGCAGTCAAATCACCACCCAGGCCGGAACGGCAGCCACCGGGGGCGGAGACGGGGGCAACATTACCCTATCTGCGGGAGCGATCGCCCTGCTCGACACCAGCCGCATTAACGCCAACGCCTTTGAAGGAGCGGGGGGCAACATTCTAATTTCGACTCAAGGGTTGTTTCTCGCGCCGAACAGCCAAATTACCGCCAGTTCTCAATTCGGCATCGACGGAACGGTGAGCGTCCAAACGCCCGATATCGACGCGGGGACGGGACTGGTGGATTTACCCGAAGATCCCATCGACCCCCGACAACAAATCGCTCGCGGTTGTGCTGCCAGCCGGGGCAATCGCTTCGTCGTCACCGGACGGGGGGGCGTTCCCGAAAATCCCACGGAAGGTCTGCGTTATACCGGTACCTGGGGAGACCTACGGGACTGGCGCCAGGTTTCGCAGCACGATCCGAATTTCTTACCAAAAAACGAAATTTATGTCAATAGTAACGAAAGATCTGTCTCGAGCGATCGAACTCCAGTTGTAGAAGCGACGACTTGGGTGCGTCTCGACGACGATTCCGTACAGCTCGTGGCACGTCCGTCTCGAGATCGTGGAACTTTTCAGACCGGTGCCGCGTCGAGCTGTATGCCCCAAACTTCGCCGAACGTTCCGTAACGATTTCCGTAAAGTTTTCCATCGAACAGCGACTCTCTCTGGGAATTTGTTGGACTGAAAGTTTATCGTGGGATCGATATCGTAATATTTGAAGCCCGTTAAACCCAGATAGAACAGCAGTTTTTCAATGGCTCTCGCAACTAAAAGTTTGTTTTCGGGGCTAGTTTTCGCCTCGATTTACAGTTTGACTCCTTCCCAGGCCGTCGGTCAAATTCTCCCCGACACCACGTTACCCGTCAATTCTCGTATCGTCGAAACCAACGGCAATATTTCGATCGAAGACGGAACGCGAGTCAACGATCTGCTGTTTCACAGCTTTTCCGAATTTTCCGTTCCCGCCGATACCGTGGCGCGATTTAACAACCTGCCCCAGATTCAAACCATTTTCAGTCGCGTGACGGGAAGCGACATTTCCCGCATCGACGGCACGTTAGCGGCCAACAGCGGTGCGAATTTGTTTTTCATCAACCCGAACGGCATTGTGTTCGGAGAAAACGCCCGTCTCGACATTGGGGGTTCCTTCTTGGCCAGTACCGCCGAAAGCGTCCAGTTTGCCAACGGCACCTCGTTTAGTACCGTCGAACCCGAGGTGTCTTTGCTAACCGTGAGCGTTCCAGTGGGATTGCAGTTCGGCGACACTCCCGGCGCGATCGTCAACCGATCGACGGCCGCCGCTCCACTCTCGGGTTTGCCCGATACCCTGCCACCCGCGACGGGACTGACGGTGTTGCCGGGACGAACGCTCGCGCTAGTCGGGGGAAACGTTCGCCTCGAAAGCGGTGCGCTGACGGCATTTCAGGGAGACGTTCGCATTACGAGCGCCGCCGGTGCCGGCCGCTTGGGTCTCGCGGCGACGCCCACGGGAATCGCGTTAGACGACAGTGGTATCGATCGCTTCGGTACGGTCGAGCTATCGGGGAGTGCCAGCATCGATACTAGCGGGTTAGGGGGCGGTGCGATTCGCCTGCGGGGGGAAGACGTCGTCGTGCGCGATAACAGTCGAGTCGTGGCGGCGACCCTGGGCGACATCGACGGGCGAGCGATCGCGATCGCGGGCGATCGTATTGTCGTACGCGATAACGCGTTACTTTCGACCTCTACCTTCAGCAGCGGACGGGGCGGCGATCTCGAGCTTCGAGCCACCGAGAGCGTCGATTTTATCGGAGCGGGAGTCGCGACCCTGCAACTGATACAAATTCAGGCAATTTTGGGAACTCTAGACTTGGCATCTGTCGAAGGTGTCACCATCGTCGGTACGAACGCTACGGGAGACGCGGGGAACGTGACTGTCGAAACCGCTCGACTGAAATTACAAAATGGGGCGGTGTTGGCGACGACAACGGGCGCGTCCGGTGACGGCGGTAACATCAGCATCTTCGCGAGCGACAGCGTCGAGATCGGCGAATCTTTCCTCGCCACTGGCAGCTTGCAGGGAACCACGGGTCAGTCTGGCAGCGTGACCCTGGAAACCCAACGACTCCGACTCACCAACAACGGCGTCATCAATACTTTTACCTTCGGAAGCGGTTCGGGTGGCGACTTATTTGTCGATGCCTCGGAGTCGGTCGAACTGCTCGACACGCCCCCAAACGCTATTTTACCGACGGGACTGTTCGCCAACAGTATTTTTGGAACCGGTCGCGGTGGAAATATCGACGTGCGAACCCAGAGACTCGTGATGAGAGGGGGCGCTCAGGCCGGAAACCAAAGCGGCGCACTGCTGGGAACGGGACTGGTTTCTCTCGGCGGTCCGGGGGGAAACGTCAATATCGAGGCGACGGAATCCTTCGATATCATCGGGATTTCCCCAGACGGTCGCTTCGGCAGCGGTCCGGGAACCACCACGTTTACGGACTCCCCAGCCGGAAACGTGACCGTGACGACGCAGCGGCTGTCTATAACAGAAGGCGGCTCGATCGAAGCGACAACCCTCGATCTCGGACGGGGGGGCAGTATTACGGTGACGGCCAGCGACCGTCTCGAACTGGCGGGAACGGGAATCGCCAACCGACAGGGAACGCCGATCGCGTTTCCCAGCAGTTTGGGGGCGTCCTCAGGACGGGAAGATTTTCCCAATTTAACGGCCAGTGGGGCGGCGGGAGACCTGCGCGTCAACGCTGGAACCCTCGCGATCCGAGACGGCGCCCAAATTGCTGTCGATAGTTTCGGCTCTGGCGATGCGGGTCTTTTGGAAATCCAGGCCGACCGACTTCGCCTCGAGAACGGCGGGAATTTAGACGCCACGACGGTCTCGGGACTGGGGGGAAATATTAACGTGCGATCGCCCATCGTACAGTTACGAAACGGCAGTACCATCTCGACCGATGCGGGAAATACTGACGGCGGCAATATCGCGATCGCCAGCGAGACCCTCGTCGCCCTCGACAACAGCGACATCACCGCCAACGCCCGACAGGGACGGGGCGGACGGGTGACGATCTCCGCTCTCGGAATTTTCGGGACGGCCTTTCGCAACGCTCCGACACCGGAGAGCGACATTACCGCCACCTCGGAACTCGGCCCGGCCTTCAGCGGCGTGGTGGAGTTGAAAACACCAGACGTCAACACAGACGCGGCGTTTGTGGAACTGGCTGCCGATCCCATCGATCCCGGCCGGCAAATTGCCCGAGGTTGTGCGGCGAGCCAAGGCAATACCTTCGTCGTGACGGGGCGAGGAGGCGTCCCCGAAAACCCGACCGAGAGCTTGCGACAGACGGTCAGTTGGGGCGACTTGCGCGATTGGCGGACGCTGCACGTTAGAACGTCGGCAGATGCGCCATCTCTCCCAGACACGCGGGCGATCGATGGAGAAGACGGGGATAGAGAGCGCCTCGAAGCGTCTGCCTTGGTGGAGGCGACGGGTTGGGTGCGCCTCGAGGGAAATTCCGTGCAGCTCGTCGCCTCGCCCGAGCGATCGAACCGTTTGAGTGCGACGAGCGAACGATTCGATACGGTCGGGTGTCCGTTGGGGAATCGTTAACCTCGGCGATCGGCTACAGTGAAAAGAAAGGGGTTAGACCCACCATGTTTACGTCGTTTCAGGCGATCGCACGTTCGAACGACGACGGGTTGGGTCGCCTCTCGAACTCGAGCGATCGGTCGCAAGGCAAAAAATCGAACCCACCAGACGGACTTCACCGAGGCCGTTCGACTGTTCTCAACTCGAGGTAGGAAATCGCAAACGATGTCTACGTTACAGATTCGATCGATGCGTCAGTGCTGGCGGAATTCACGAGTTCCTCTCTCGTCTTGATTTAAATCGTCCTGTTTTCACCAAAAGTCCGATCTGGAATATTGACAAAAAAATCTTTTTGTGATAAAGAATCTAACTCCTGACCGTCTCCATGAAGAACCACGTTCGCGATCGGCGAAAACTCTGGAAAACAAGACTCATTAGTGCGCTCCTGTTCCTACTCGGTATATGGGGCTTTACCAGTCTGTCTCAGATTTCGGCCGCGTCCGTCCCCGCCCTAATTCCCGCTCCGAGAGTGTTGCACGTCGCTGACGCGAACGAACGCCACAGCCAACGTCTCGATCCCGTCGCCTTAGAAGCCGATGCCCGACGCCTGTACGAAGCCGGACAGTTTCGAGCGGCCGAACAGAACTTTCACGCGGCCGCCGAGGCGTTCGGTCTCGAGGGCGATCGCCTCAGTCAAGCCGGAAGTGCCACCTATCGCGCCCTGGCTTTGTACGAACTCGGACGACACCGTGCGGCGATCGAGGTTCTCGAAACCGCGTTACAGGAGCTGGCCGGTCTGCCAGTGTCCAACGGCCGCACGGCCATCGAAGCCCAAGCCCACCTCGCGCTAGGACGGTTGCAACTGAGCCGAGGTCAAACTCAAGCGGCTTTAGACTCCTGGCAACAGGCCGCCGAGCGCTACGTCGCCCTCGAAGACGAACTCGGAGAACTCGGGGCGCTGACGAACCAAGCCATCGCCCTGCAAGGGTTAGGGCTGTACCGGCGATCGCAAGCCCTTCTCGAAACCGTCACCGCTCGTCTAGATGCCTACCCCGACGCCCGCCTCAAAATTACTGCCCTCACCGATTTAGGCGTCGCCCTACAAGTCGTCGGCGATCTCCACGAATCGCGAACCGTCCTCGAACGGGCGTTGGCGATCGCCCAAAACACCCCCGAACTGTCCCAAAACAGCATCGTCCTGCAAGCCCTCGGGGATACCACCCGCGCCTTGGGAGACCTCGAAGCCGCGTTAGCCTTTTACCGCCAGGCCGCCGAGGCCAGTTCCCAAGCCACCGTTATCGTCGCCGCCCGTCTAGCCCAAGCCCGCACGGCCATCGACCTCAAGGCATTCTCCGAGGCCGAACGCCTGCTCTCGGACGTCGAATCCCGTCTGACGACCTTACCAGACTCTCGCGATGCCGTTTACGCCGTCGTGAACTTCGTCGAAACCCGCTTGCGTCTCGACGACCGACAGCCCGAGAACGCCCCCGCCCTGGCCGAGTTACTGGCAACAGCCCTCGAGCGATCGCGCGATCTCGGAGACCGCCGGGCGCAAGCCTACGTCCTCGGTCAGTTGGGACACCTCTACGAAAACCAGCAGCAGTGGCAAGTCGCCCTCGACCTGACCGAAGACGCCCTGCAAACCGCCGCCCCCCTCAACGCCCCCGACGTCACCGCCCAGTGGCAAGCCCAACTCGGGCGTCTGTACCGACAACAGGGCGATATCGAAAACGCGATCGCGGCCTATACCCAAGCCGTCAGCGAACTGCAACGTCTCAGTCGCGACCTCGTCGCCATCAACCCGGAAGTCCGACTGTCGTTCCGCGACAGCGTCGAGCCGGTCTACCGCGAACTCGTGAGTTTGTTGCTGGCCGACCGTCCCACCCAAGCCCAACTGCAACAAGCCAGGGAAACCATCGAAGCCCTACAACTGGCCGAACTCGAAAACTTTTTTCGCGAGTCCTGTCTCGAAGCCAGTCCGACCCAGCTCGATCGCGTCGACGCTCGCGCGGCCGCCATTTACCCGATTATCTTGCCCGATCGCCTCGAAGTCATTCTCTCCCTGCCCGGACGCCCCTTACAAAACTACCGCGCCGAGGTCGATCGCGCGACGTTAGATCGCACCTTACAACGCGTTCGCCAATCCTTGAGCCTGTCGTTTCCCCGTAACGAACGACTGGTTCTGTATCGCCAACTCTACGACTGGCTCGTTCGCCCGGCTGAGACCGCGTTACAAAACGCCGACATCGCGACCCTCGTGTTCGTCCTAGACGGGCCGCTGCGGAACTTACCCATGTCCGTTCTCTACGACGGCGATCGCTACCTCGTCGAACAGTACGGTCTCGTTCTCTCCCAAGGGCTGCAACTCCTCGAACCCCGTCCCCTCGACAACAGCCAACTACAAGCGGTCATCGCCGGATTGAGCGAAGGACGACAGGGATTCGCACCGCTGCCGGAAGTCGAATCGGAAATCGCCCGCATCGCCTCGGAAATTCCCTCAGAAATCCAACTCAACCAACAGTTTACGACCGAGGCCACCCGCGCCGCCCTCGCCCGCGCCTCCAACCCCGTGTTGCACCTAGCCACCCACGGTCAGTTTAGTTCCGAAGCCGACGATACCTTTATCGTGACCTGGGACGGCAAACTGCGCGTCAGCGAACTGGGGTCGATTTTGCAGCGTCGTGACGAAACGCGATCGGGTGCGTTAGAACTGTTGGTGTTGAGCGCCTGTCAAACCGCTCGGGGGGACGATCGCGCCGTGTTGGGACTGGCAGGGTTGGCGATCGAAAGTGGGGCGCGAGCGACCGTCGCCACCCTCTGGAGCGTACGCGATCGCTCAACAGCCAATTTGATGGTGGAGTTTTACCGACAGCTCGCCCGGCCCGGCATCAACAAAGCCGAAGCGTTACGCCAAGCTCAACTGTCTCTTTTGGCTCGCCCCGAATACGACCATCCCTTTTTCTGGGCTCCCTTTGTTTTAGTTGGGAACTGGTTGTAACCGTCGGGAGACATCTTCAAAAACACACCGGAACCTGGAACGGAATCCCGTAAAATTTACAAAATGTTTAATCGATCTTTCCCAAGACTTCATACTGCCTCCCCAACATCTGCACTATCCTAGTAATTGGGGAAAGTCTATGCGTCATCTGTCGATTGAAAGGATATGTCCCATGAAATACCCTCAACTTAAATCGTTATTCGGACGAACCCTGGCGGCTACCGCTGTAGGTGCAGCCACCCTGTTCGCCGTCCACCCCGCCTCAGCCGTAACTTTCGGCACGCCCGACGGTGTAGCGGGAACCCCCAGCACGGCCTCGAGCGGCGGTGCTAGCCGGACAGCCGGTCTCTGTTTGGCCGGTTCGGCAAACGCCAGCGCCCTGCAACCGCTACTGCCGGGTTTCCAACGCGTCCTCACCGTTTCCGAACGGCCGGAATTTTTCGTCTCCGTTCCTTCGATGACGGCGACGACCGCCTCGTTCAGCTTGCAAGACGAAGAACGGGAATACTACCGCACGCAAGTCGAACTGCCCGCCGAGGGCGGAATCGTCAGCGTCACGTTGCCCGAGGGCGTCTCGCTCGAAGCTGAAAAAGATTACAAGTGGTACTTCGAGATTCACTGCGTCTCTGAAGTGGCCGATCCCGACAACCCCAACATTGAAGGGACGGTGTATCGGATGCCCCTCGAAGACGACCTCGCCGCCGATCTCGAGGCCGCTGCGACTGCGATCGAAGCCGCCAGAGCGTATAGCGAGGCCGGAATTTGGTACGATGCGCTCAGCACCCTGGCCCGCGCTCGCCAAGATCGCCCGCAAGACGCAAGCGTCGCCTCGAACTGGAACGAATTCCTCGCGTCAGTCGGTTTGGATAACCTAGCTCGTCAGCCCTTAGCTGATTAGTGAAGGGAAGTCTGTTAACGATCGATTCGAGACGCATCTACTTCGCGCCCCACTGTCGCCGTCGATCGGCTCGGGACAGTTCGATCGGCAGAGGCAACGGTGGGGCAGACCTCCCGAGTCTCGATAGACGTTCGGCAGAACGAACGTCTGGTCTACCGATCGCCTCAGATAACAGCACGGACGTTTCCCACAGGCGATCGCACTCTTAGGTTGCCGTCGCCCGCCGAAGGCGCTATGTCTGTCCGAAAACCTCACCCGATACATCGCGTTCGATCGCCTCCCATTTACACCTACCCTGACGCATCTCAGCCCCGTTTGAAATAAAATCGGTAGCAACGACAGTCAAAACTGCACTCAGAGAATTTTGACTCGCTCGCACCGACAGCAGCGATCGCACCAGGGGTTCGCCACGCCGTCGAACTCGAGCCGTCAGGTTTCAGACTCCCCGAGCTATAGCTGCTGTGGGAAAAAACCCCCTCCAGCGAACGCTGGGGGCAAACGTCGAAGCTCGTCGTGCGATAAGCGCGTATCCTACGGCAGGGTCAGATACGAGGGAGAGGTTCGCAACGAACGTATGCGAGAGGGCAAAAACACGCCAGTTCGGGCTGACCGACCGTTAACCCGACCTTGGCAATATCTATCGAAAGCTTGGCAGTGGCGGTTCGTCCTGGTCACTGCCCCCATTGTGGCGGGACTGGTGGTGGCCGGCCAGGCCAGTGGGTGGTTTCGCCTGTGGGAATGGACGGTACGCGACCAACTGTTTCGCCTGCGACCGAGCGAACCCATCGACGAGCGGATCGTCGTCGTGGCCATCGACGAACCCGATATCGTGGCCGTGGGACAGTGGCCAATGCCCGACGCGCTCCTGGCCACGTTGCTGCAACGTATTCGTGCCGGGAATCCCGACGCCATCGGTTTGGACTTGTACCGCGACCTCCCCGTCGAACCGGGACACGAGCTGTTTGAAGAGGTGGCGCGATCGACCCCCAACTTGTTCGGGGTCGAAAAACTTCTCAGCAATACAGTCGCCCCACCGCCGGTTCTCGCTAACGCCGGACGGGTGGGCATCTCCGACGTCATGCCCGACGCCGACGGTAAAATTCGCCGCGCTATCCTCTCGGCTGAAAATCCCAACGGTGAATCTCAACTCGGCTTGGCGCCCGTTCTCGCCTTGCATTACCTCGAGCAACGGGAAGTGACCCTCGAGCCGGCCGGGAACGACCCGAAAAAGATGCATCTGCGCTTGGGACGAGCGCTGTTCGTTCCCCTGACCGGACGCGAAGGGAACTATTTTCCAGGGGAAATCGGCGGCTATCAAATCCTCCTCAACTATCGCAGCGAAGACTTTATTACTGTGTCCATGACGGCGGTTCTCGACGGGACGGTCGATCCCGACCTATTTCGCGATCGCGTGGTGTTGATCGGCCCGGTCGCCCCCAGTCTCAACGATTTTTTCTACACTCCCTACAGTAGCAACCTGCAACAAGACCCGCCGCAAATGCCAGGGGTCGTCGTCCACGCGAACATCGTCAGTCAGATGTTGAGCGCAGCCCTCGAAGGACGGGAACTGTTGCGGTTGTGGCCCAAATCCCTCGAACAGAGTTGGACTGTGGTGTGGTCTTTCGTGGGAGCAGTCGTGACCTGGCAGTGTTTGCAATGGGCGCGATCGCGGGGGGTCAGTTTGGGCTTGCTGGCTGCCCTGATGTCAGTCGGACTCGGCAGTGCGGTAATCTGCGCGATCGTCTACCTCTCCTTTCTAGACGGGTGGGTGCTGCCCATCGTCGCCCCGTTCTTAGCCCTGACGGGGTCTTCTGTCACGGTCGTCAACTGGCACTATCTCTGGCAACTCAAACAAGCGAACACCAAACTCCGAGGGTACGCGAGTACCCTCGAACAGCAGGTCGATCGACGCACGGCAGAACTCAAAACTGCATTGGAAGCGGCGAAAGCCGCTACGGTCGCGAAAAGTCAGTTCCTGGCTAACATGAGCCACGAACTTCGTACCCCCATGAACGGCGTCATCGGCATGACCGATCTGTTGCTGACGACCCGTCTCGATGACGAGCAGCGGGATTTTCTCCACACGATTCGCACCAGTAGCGAGAATCTGGTTCTCATCGTCAACGACATTCTCGATTTTTCTAAGTTAGAAGCCGGTCAAATGCGCCTCGAGTCGATCGACTTCGAGTTGAACGCGACGCTGAAAGACGTACGCCGACTGTTGTGGCCGACGGCCAACGCCAAGGGACTAGCCCTCGAGTATCATATCGGTTCGGAAGTTCCCCCTTGGCTCAAAGGCGATCCGATGCGGCTGCGACAGGTGATTATCAATCTGATCGGCAACGCCATTAAGTTTACCGATCGCGGTCGTATCGACGTGTTCGTTTCCTGTCCGCACCGAAAAGATGCCGAGGCCACCTTACGTGTTACCGTGCAGGACACGGGGATCGGCATCGCTCCTGAAGACCAACACAAGTTGTTTCAGTCGTTTTCTCAGGTGGACGCGTCGACGACGCGCAAGTACGGGGGAACGGGGTTAGGACTGGCTATCTGTCGGCGGTTGTCGAGTTTGATGGGCGGCGAGATCGGACTCGAGAGCGAGGTAGGGCGTGGTTCGCGGTTCTGGTTTACGGCTCGGTTGGAGGTGGCGGCCGAACCGATAACGGTGGTGGCAGATTCCCCGGTCTCGCAAAACGGCTGTAACGTCCCCGTCGATTTGTCCGATCGCGCCACTGTAAAGATTTTGGTGGCCGACGACACGCCGGTCAATCAGAAGGTCGTCCGCAATCAACTCAAACAACTCGAGTATACGAACGTGACCTGTGTTGGCAACGGTCGGGCAGCCCTCGATCGCTTGGCAGAAGAACTGTTCGATTTGGTGCTGATGGACTGTCAGATGCCGGTTCTCGACGGCTACGAAGCCACTCGTCAGTTACGGCAACGGGAAGCAGGAACCGATCGCCATACTGTCATCGTGGCCATGACGGCTCACGCCCTCGAGGGCGATCGCGAGAAGTGTTTGGCGGTGGGAATGGACGATTACGTGACCAAACCCGTGCAGCGGGCCGTGTTAGAAGCCACGATCGAGCGCTGGGTGAATCCGTCTCGTCGCCATCTGGCACTCGAGGCGACAGGAGACCGACACAACGGTAACGGAACGGCGGCAAGTTTAGATCGCGGGCAGGATGCCCGAGCGACGACCGTTGAAGAAATACCGCCGACGGTGGATGTGGTGCGGTTGGAGGAAATTACGGGGGGCGATCGCGAGTTCCAACAGGAGTTGTTGGAAACCTTTACCGAGGACGCGCTCGTCTGTGTGGGGGAAATCCGCGATGCCCTCTCGACTCGCGACTGGCCGAGGCTGTCGCAGTTAGCCCACAAGTTAAAAGGGGCCAGCAGCAACGCCGCGATCTTAACGATGCCGGATTTGGCGCGCAAGCTCGAACACCAAGCCAAAGACAGCATCGACCACGGCATGGCAGAATTGGTAGAGCAGTTGGAACGGATTCTCGATCGCGTTCGACTGTCTGTTAAACGTGAAAAGTGACGGCCGAGCGATCGATTTCCGTCCGCCGTCGATCCAGTCTCGAAGTATGAAACGCGTTTTGATTCGTTCGATAGTTCCCGCGATCGCGGCGGCAGCGATTCCCGTAGCGATCGGGGGGTCGGTGATGGCCAATTCTTCGTTATTTATCGCTTATCCTCCCGAGACTCACGACACGACCAGCGATCGCATTTTTATTATCGGGACGGCCGACCCCACTGGCGCGGTGACGGTGAACGGAACGCCCGTCGATCGCTCGGCGGCAGGACATTTCGCCCCGAGTTTTCCGCTGACCGTGGGGGAAAATCGCTTTGAGGTTCGTTACGGCGATCGTGCGGTGTCTCTGACGGTGGTGCGTCGGTCTCCCACGCCGAATTTACCTCAAGGGGTGGGGTTTGCAGCGGGATCGCTCCAACCGTCTCGCGATATTGCTCGAATGCCGGGAGAACTGGTCTGTTTCAGCGCCATCGCCCCGACGGGAGACGACACTTCAGCCCGCGTTCGCGTCGGCGATCGCACGGTTGCTTTGTTACCGGATACCGCCTCGCGTCCCCTTCCCGAGAACTTCGCCGTCCTCGTGGGACGAAACCAACCTCTGCCCGCGTCGCCATCGGCGGCCACCTATCGCGGTTGCACTCAGTTCGAGACGCCGGGAAGTTGGGGGCAGCCGGTGTTCGAGTTGCAGGTGGGTGGCGAAACGGCGACGCAACCGGCCGGAGGCGCGATCGAGATTTTGCCGCGAGATGCTGTGTTAGCGGCGGAAGTCGTTGCGGAGGAGGCGATCGCCCGCACGGGACCGAGTACCGCCCACTCCCGTCTGACGCCTTTACCTCAAGGGACGAGAGCCAGGGTGACGGGGAAGGAAGGGGACTGGCTGCGCCTCGATTACGGGGCTTGGATACGGTCGGAGGAGGCGCGAACTTTTCGCAGCGGCGTTCCGCCCCAGTCGATCGTTCGTAGTGTCAGCGCCCGTCACGGCGATCGCTGGACGGAGGTACGGTTTCCTCTCGAAACTCCCGTTCCCGTCAGCGTCGAACAGGAGGGCGATCGCCTCACCCTCGCCCTCTACAACACCATCGCTCAAACCGATTTTATTGCCTTCGACGCCGATCCCTGGGTCGAAGGGATGACCTGGCAGCAAACGACCCCCACGCAAGCGCGATATCAGTTTCAGTTTCGGTCTTCGCAGCAGTGGGGGTACAAACTTCGCTACGACGACACGACGCTGGTTCTCTCGCTGCGCCATCCTCCTGAAATGTCGCCGACGCAGCCGTTGGCGGGAACGACGATTTTACTCGACCCCGGACACGGCGGCCCGGAAGATTTGGGCGCGCGAGGGCCGACGGGAACCCCGGAAAAGGAGGTGACGCTCGAGGTCGGATTGTTGTTGCGGGACGAACTCGAACGCCGAGGGGCGACGGTGGTGCTGACGCGGGAAGGGGATGTCGATCTGTGGCCGCACGATCGCGTCGCGATTATCGAGAAAGTCGAACCGACTCTCGCGTTGAGTTTGCATTACAACGCCCTCCCCGACAACGGCGACGCTGAGAACACGGCCGGAATCGGGACGTTTTGGTATCACCCGCAAGCTCGCGATTTGGCGAGTTTTTTGTACCGCCATTTAATCGACGATCTAGACCGACCGGAATACGGGGTGTTTTGGGCGAATTTTGCCCTGACTCGTCCGACGGTCGCGCCGTCCGTGTTGTTAGAGTTGGGCTTTGTTATCAATCCCGAGGAGTTCGAGTGGATCGTCGATCCGCAAGCACAGCAAGCGTTAGCGGTCTCTTTGGCGGACGGAATCGAGGCGTGGCTGCGCGAACGGCGCTAAAATTTAGGTTGACATTTTTGTAGTTTTGTGGTATGTAGGCTTGTTGAGCCGGGTTTCAAAACGTCTTCACCACAGAGGCACAGAGGACACAGAGCGGTTTTTGCAGGGATTTGAGATGAGGATGCAGTTTGAGACTCAACTCGACCCACCTCAGACGTTTCGGTATCCCCTGCGATCGCCGCGATCCCGTTACCGTTTTCTGCCTTCGAGTCGAAACTCTAGGGAGAAACCCCTATTCTAGAACTAAGTTCTTCTGACTCGAGCGACGCGCGATCGCTATGCGTTTTCCCCTCTTACCTCGCTTTCTAAGTTTCTTTTGGCATCTGAGACCCTACGTGTTGCGTCACGTGGCGGCCGAGATGGGTCGGTTGCGGTTGTTCGGCTTGTCGTCAGAAATTGCTTTCGACGCGATGCTGGCGATGTTTCCGGCAATCATCGCCGCCCTGTCTGTGTTAGGGCGAGTCTTTCCCGAACGAGCCGCCTTCGATTTAATTGCGGACAATTTGAAAAGTCTTCCGCCCCAAGACGTACAGACTCTGATCGATCGCTTTGTCGATCGGCTACAAGTCTCGAAAGGGGGTGGGGTGTTGTCGCTGAGTTTTATCGCGGCGTTGTGGATCGCGTCTTCGGCGGTCAGTTCGACGATGAACGCCCTCGATCGCATCCACCGGATTTCCCACAAACGCACGCGTCCGTTTTGGAAAGCCAAATTAATTTCGCTGACGCTGACCTTGGGATCGATCGTCTTGTTAGCGGTGGCGTCGTTTCTGGCGATTATCAGCGATTTTATCGTGCAGTTTGTCGTCGGCTACATGGGAGAATACGAGTCGAACGTGTTGGCGGCGTGGCATCGGTTGAGCTGGCCGTTGGCGTTGGTGTTGGTGGCGATCGCCTTTGCGTTCGTGTATCGTTTCGGGCCGAGTCGCTGGAAGCCGGGAATTCCCGTGTTTCCGGGGGCGGCGATCGCCACGTTATTGTGGGCGGGAATTTCGAGTTTGTTTCGGCTGTACGTCTCCCATTTCGGGCGATACAACGTGTATTACGGGGCGGTGGGAACGGCGATCGTCATGTTGTTGTGGCTGAAGCTGAGTGCTTTGGCGTTGCTGGTGGGAGCGCAACTGAACGTTTCGGTAGGACACGCCATGCGACGACAAGCGGAAACGCGACGCATGAAACGATTGGCGAAAAATATCGGGGTGGAAGAGGAAGATCGCTCGGTCTAACGCGTAGATCGCCGATCGGGGTTTGCGATCCAAAAGACTCCCGACGATCTACCGAAAATTTTGGGGTTAGAGCCTCGCCCTTCTAGGGCGACTTTTTGATTGCATATTTCAACAATCTTTGCTAGTCTAAAAATAGGTTATGCCGTTTTTAGGTGATGATTAACCTCACGTATCAGTACAAGCTTGCGCCCACCCAACAGCAGCAACAGACCTATGACGAATGGTTAGAAACCTCTCGTCGGGTCTGGAACTATGCTTTGGCAGAGCGCAAAGACTGGTACAAGTCGAGAGCCTGTCCCATCGACCGATGCTCTCTTCGAGGTGAGTACGTCATGTCCCCCGACGCGCCCCGACCCAGCTTTTCAAGCCAATGCAAAGCCTTAACCCAAGCTCGAAAAGTCTATCCTGAGCTAGGTACAGCTAACGCTCAAATGCTGCAACAGGTGTTGCGACGTTTAGAGAAAGCCTTTGTCTCGATGTGGGAGAGAGGACATGGATTCCCCAGATTTAAGAAACCGGGAAGATTTCGTTCTCTGCTGTTTCCGCAATTGGGAAAAGACCCCGTTCGGGGAAACCGCGTCAAACTCCCTGGGGTGGGTTGGGTGAAAATGCGACTCTCACGAGCGATTCCCGAAGGCTTCGTTGTCAAACAAGCCCAAGTGGTCAAACGTGCTTCCGGCTGGTACGTGATGCTAACCCTTCAGTGCGATCTTGAAGTTCCCGACATCCTACCCCACGGGGAAGCCTTGGGAATTGACGTAGGATTGAGCAACTATCTGGCCACCTCCACCGGTGAGTTAGTACCAAGACCCCGATTCTTTGTAGACCTCCAGAGCAAGCTGCGATCGCTGCAACAGAGAGCGTCTCAAAAGGTTAAAGGGTCAAATAACTGGCGTAAAGCTCACCATAAGGTTGCCAAACTGCACGAATACATCCGCAACTGTCGTCAGGATTTCTTCTATAAGCTGGCTCACCGTCTCTGTGACGACGTGGGGATGGTGTTTGCTGAAAAAATCAACTTCAAAGCTTGGGCGAGA